>JAAUPU010000455.1 GCA_012032975.1 Caldilineaceae bacterium
GGATGATCCCAAGCCTCAAGGTTAGCCAGCGCTTGCGGACGAGTGGCCAGGTTGATCCAATTGCCCGTGCCGCTTGGCGAATAACGCCACTGGCTCCCCGACACGCTGAAGACATCCGTCACGTTGTCGCCATTAAAATTGCCAAAGCGGAGATCCGTCAACGGCGTCGAGTCGCTGGCGAGGTTGATCCAATTGGAGACGCCCCCGGCGGAGTATCGCCATTGGGTTCCACTGACGCCAAAGACATCGGCGGTGCCATCACCATTGAAGTCGCCGAAGCGAAGGTCAGCCAGCGGTGTGTTGTCTGTCGCCAGGTTGACCCAGTTGGCCGCGCCGCCAGAAGAATAGCGCCACTGACTGCCCGTCGAGTTGAAGACATCGGTCTTGCCGTCGCCGTTAAAATCGTAGAAACGTAGGTCCGTGATCGACAGGCTCTCGGTCGCCAGATTTTGCCATGCGCCGGTGCCGCTGGGTGAATATTGCCACTGCGTGCCGTTGTTGATGCGGAAATATCGGTGACGCCATCGCCGTTGAAGTCGCCAAACTCAAGCGCCTCCAGCGGCGCCTGGATATCCCAGAGCTTGTCCGCGGCGAACAATGCCACCGGCGTCTGGATCAACAAGAGGGCCAGCAGCCATGCCGCTACCCATCTCCGCAGGTTGGCTCGAATGTCTTCCATACGTTTCCTCTCTCCCATCGCCACTTCGTCGCGCTCGCTGGGCACGCGCAAACTTCGACGGGCCAACCCGCCGAAAACCATAGGCTGACCGTTGTCTCCACATCAGGTTCAACCCGTGTGATATGGTATAATCCAACCGATTGGCTTTCGGCAAGAATTGTGTCTCAACAAGGTAGACGTGTTAAACCGCGAAAAAGTGATTGTCGCTTTTGAGGCGAAACGCTTCCAATTCGAAGAATTTCTAACCGGTCGCGCCGAACAGCAAGAACTTCTGACCGATCGGCTGGATCGATTTTTCGCGCTAGACAGCGCAGCCATCCTCTCCCGTTTGGACGAACTCGATTCCCGCTGGCCAGGTGCTATCCCCACGTCCGAGCTCGACCGCGCCGACGGTCTCGTCATTCCTTTTGCACAGCAGTGGTCCAGCCACGAACAGGCCCGCGCCTGGGCGCTGCAAATCTTGAAAGACAGACCGGTCCTCGCCGTGGACGGTAGCCAGATCACCCCGACCAAGGATTTTTCGATCCCCGTCGGTGCGGTGCAGATCGGCTGGTTCATCAACGACCATTGTAGCGGCGGCGGGTATGTAAAAGACCTGGCATTCGAACTGCTCAGCCCAGCCGAGTTGGCCGACGGCAATGAGGACGAGGCCGAACGCGGCTTCCCAGATTGGCGGGTGAATCAGCAGCGTTTCGTGCGCGAATGCGAGAAGCTCTGCGAGCTGATGACAACCCTCGCTGAAGACAGCGCCATTGAGCCACCGCTCTGTTTTTTTGATGGCTCCTTTGTGATCAGCTTCGCCGGCCAGATGCGCCCACAGCGGGCTCGTCCCTACCTGGCCGCGGTGGAAGAGCTACTTGTTTGCTCCGACCGCTGGCAGACGCCGCTGGTCGGCTTCGTGGACAGCTCGTACAGCCATGACCTGGTCGGGCTGCTCGACACGCTCTTTGGCCAGGGACAGGCGCTGACATTGAGCGATGGAGGTTTGCTCAGCCCGTTGTTGCCAAACTGGGGTGACCGCAGCCCCTTCTTCATCTGCGCTCGCGCGGACTCGCTCAGCAGAGAAGGTCGAGCGGCCTTCTACACCGATGTCGCGTTCTGCTACATCCGACTGACCCAGGAGCAGGCGCCGGCGCGTCTGGAGATCCCACGCTGGCTGCTGGAGGCAGGCCGCGGCGACGAAGTCGTGGATCTGGTGCGAGCAGAGTGTGTGGTCGGCGCCGGCTATCCCTACGCAGTCGAAACCGCGGATGCGTTGGCCGTGATCAGCCAGCAGGATCGACAGCGTTTCTATGCCCTCTTTCAGCAGTTTGCGGAACGCAACGGCTTGCCCCTCACCCAGGCCCGCAAGTCGTTGAGCAAGCAAAGCCGGCGGTAACACAGGTAGCAACCCTTTCATCGGTCGCGACCATTCCATCCGACCGGGGTTTATATGGAGTAAGGTATTGGCCTTGACCATTTTTGGCCCTGCGTGCAACAACTCATGCCTACACCTGAAGCGAACCAGAGAACAGAAACTCAGATGACATCCGCGGTAGGCGAAGGTGGTGTCACCGACGGTGAGACCACTGCCGGTGAGACCATCGCACCCGGCGTTTACCCCGTTGCCAAAGCGCAGGCGGTCAGCGCGGCGCCCATTCCCCGCGCGCCGCTAGACGGTTCGACCTGGGATATCCCAACCAAACGCACCGTTCTCGTCATCCTCCTGGTGGCGACAGTTTTCGTCTTCTGGATCAGCCGTCCGGTGATTCCGCTGATAGTCCTGGCCGCCATCATCGCCTATCTGCTCAACCCGATCGTGGACATGTTCCAACGACTGCGCATCCCCCGCAGCATCACGACCATCCTGCTTTTCCTCTTCGTTCTCGTGGCAATATTTCTGGCGCCGCTGCTCCTTGGGCCGGTCTTGCTCCGAGCAGCTCATCTCGCTCAGCTTCGATGTTCCTACCACTGCCCTCCGGCTTCTGCAATGGCTGACGACCACCATCAGCAACCTGCCAGAAACGATTCAGGTTCTTGGCTTTGACGTGCCGGTGGATGGCATCACGGTCGAAGTGCAGCGCAATTTCCAGGAGTTCCGGTTCATTCCCACCCTGGCTGAGATCCTCAGCTACTTCCAGCAGTTGATCAGCACCGCCACCAATGTGGTCAGCAGCACCGCGGCCATCGGGGTCAGTGTGGTCGGCGGCATCGTGCAGGTGCTTTTCACCGTGCTGATCGTCTTCTTCCTCAGCCTCTACCTGACAAAGGACGCACCGCAGATCCGCACCTACGTTGAGGGGCTTTTCCCAAGCACCTACCAGTCCGAGTTGGTCGATCTCTTGCGGCGCATGGGTTTCATCTGGCAGGCTTTTTTCCGGGGTCAACTTGTGCTCAGCCTAACCGTCGGCACGACCACTTGGCTGGCGCTCTCAGCCGTGGGCATGCCGGGTGCATTGTTGCTGGGAATCTTCGCAGGCGCGCTGGAGATCATCCCCAACCTGGGGCCAGTCCTGGCCATGATCCCGGCGGTGATCATCGCATTGATTCAGGGCAGCGAGGTGCTGAGCGCCTGGGGCATCTCCAACTTTGGTTTTGCCCTGATCACGGTGGCCATCTACTTCATCATCCAACAACTGGAGAACAACATTCTTGTCCCGCGCATCATTGGACGCGGGGTGAATTTGCATCCGATTGTTGTGATCTGTGGTGTGGCGGTGGGCTTCAACGTGGCCGGCGTGCTGGGTGCGTTATTGGCTGCGCCGGTCATCGCGAGCTTGCGCGTGCTGGGCAGCTATGTACATGCCAAATTGCTCGACTATGAACCCTTCATCGGCCAGAGCTTGCCACCCATGCGCGAACGCCGTCCCTTTGTCTACAGGCGTACGGTGACCGGCAAAGAGTTGAAAGCGATTGACGAAACCCAGCCAGAGGTAGACAACAGCGGCGTAACTTCTGCGAAAGCCGCTGGATCAACCCGCAGCGAACCTTCCACCTCGCCGGGCGACGTAAGCGACCACGAGAACAAGAGCCTCGACACAACCCCTCGGCTAGCCTGATTCTCGCAACCTCTGCCGAACCTATCAAGTCGCCTCTGGTAGAGGCAGATTTGCAAACACATCCAGCGAAAGATCGTCCGTCTTTGTCGGCTGGGTGCGCCAACGAAAGTGCGCTGCCGCGCCGATCATGGCGGCGTTGTCGGTGCAGAGGAAGAGCGGCGGAATGGTCAGCAACAGCCCTGCTTCATCACAACGCGCCTGCATCGCCGCGCGCAACAGCGCGTTTGCGCTGACGCCACCGCAGACGCAGATCTGGCGTGCGCCGGCGTTGATCGCGGCATCGACCGTCTTTTCGACCAGCACATCGATCGCGGCTTGCTGGAACGATGCGGCGATGTCGGCGGTCACGGCAGGCGATTCGATATCAACCCCTGCTTCCTGAAGCTTTCGCGTCAGATTCAGCACCGCGGTCTTCAACCCCGAAAAACTGAAATCGAAGCGATGTTCATCACGTCCACGCAGCGGCCGCG
>JAAUPU010000456.1 GCA_012032975.1 Caldilineaceae bacterium
GCCATCCGCCACCCTGCGGCGGGAGCCGCGGCCTGCGGCGGAGTCGCCACACAGCCGCCGGCAAAGGCGACCACGATCACCAACAGTACGAGATACTTGAAAATTCTCACTTCCGTTTCCTCCTTAAATTTGAACGGCAAATTTGAACGGCGAGTACTTGCATGAAAACAAACATCAAACTGGCGAGTCTATTTGAGATTTTTCTGCATCACCCCCTCTCCTTCGAATGAAAGCGGCAAACGACCCATGGACGCACTACATCGCGTCCTGCATCTGCCGCAGCTTATACACGAACTGGGAGACATCCGGCTGGAAATTATCCGATGTGTACATCTCATCCTTGGCAATATCCTTTAACACCGCGCCACCGGCGGCCAATCCCAGCGGGATACCCCGCGCCGCCTGGGCGTCAGCATGGGCGTAAATGCGCCCAAAGAAATCGCGTCCGCCGATACCCTCCACCTGCTGACCGGCTTTCAGGTCGCGCTTGGCAATCGCCACCACTTCCGAGACCAGCCGCTGCGGAACCAGCGTCGATTCGCCGTAGACAACAGCTTCGGCCACGGCCATCGGTGTTTCGATGCTGCACAGGTGATAGGGCCGGTAGAGCGTGTAGTAGGGGCCGCTGCCCATGGAATAGAAGGCCAGATCTTCCATCACGCGCGGGTCATCGGTGGCGATGATGGCAAAGACGCCCGGCGCGACCTTGCCCACCGAATAGTCCACACAACCGCGTCGGCTGAGCACACCACCATCTTCTCGCGGCGCCAGCACCTTGTTCAGATCCACCACATCCACCTTAGGCCCGTGGCAACCGGGCACATCGGGCGCAAGCCCCGTGCCGTTGGACATGGCCGCCAGTTCGACCATGGTCTTGCTGCCATCCTGAAATGCGGCCAACATTTTGGGGTTCATGTGCTTGCGCTCAGCTTCTCGCGGGCGCTATCAGGCGTGGCGTAATGATTGATGGCGTTGTTCTTGCCTTTGCCCAGACAGACCACCTCGAAGCCGAGGATAGTCGAGAAGTCGAAAAGCTGCTTGCAGACCCCCGGCTCGTCGCCGGTGGATGCCGTGTAGACGCAGCCACTGCGCTGGGCCATTCGATGCAGGATCAGACCGACGGTCACATCGGTCTCGACGTTGAGCATTACCACATGTTTGCCGCCGAGGATGCTCTGCCATGCCACCTGCGCACCGACATCGGTGACGCCGGTGGCCTCGACCACCGCTTCGACCGCATCGAGCTGCGCCAAGAGCAGCGCATCTTCGGTCACGACACGCTGACCGCGAGAAAGCGCATCGCTTGCCTCGCCGGCATGGTTGGTTATGCAAATAGCCGATTCGTCCACACCGATGCGTTTCAGCGTTTGCAAAGGGCGATTGATGTCGATATCTGCAATGATGGCAGTCTCTAGACCGACCATCTGGTGGGTGACATGCACCATGCCAGATCCCTCCTGGCCACAGCCAACCAGCCCAACGCGGATGGGATTCCCGTCAGCCTGCCGCCTGCGCAGATGATCCAAAAGTTGCATATTTTGGCTCCGGTGGTTGACAAATAGTTGATCGAAGATTGGGTCGAACCGTCACGGGTGCAAAGATTCACGCATACCAACACGCCGTCAGATAGCCGGACGACGGCTGACGTACCAAGGGTTATCCGACGGACCGATTCAGCGGAGGGAAGCATCCGCGATTCGATCAGACAACAGCCATCGCGCCGTCTGTTCATCGGTCACCAGCACGGAGAGCAGACGACCGCGCAACGCCGCTTTGATCACCTCGGCTTTGTCACCCCCGCCTGCCACGCCGATCACGCGAGGGATCGATGCGATCTGGGCCAGAGTGAGACCGATGATACGTTCATTGATGGGGTGGTCGATGGCAGCCCCCTGGGCATCGAAAAAGCGCAACGCGATGTCGCCTACTGCGCCGACTGATTGCAAATCTAACAACTCTTGCTCGCTCAAAATGCCGGCCTGCAAGACCACCGATCCTGGCTTGGGCGACCCAATGCCGACCAACGCCACGTCTGCCTGCGCCGCAAGGGCCAGCGTCTCCGCAATGTTGACATCGTCCAGAAGGGCATCACGCACCATCTTGCTGGAGACGATGCCCGGCGATTGCAGCAGTCGCATCTTCGCACCCAGCGCCTGCGCCAGCCGCAACGCGAGGTCGCTGCCGTAGACCTCGGATTCCAGACGGCCTAGACCACCGAGCATTTGCACGACACGCATGTTGGGCAAATGTTGCGACAGCACCGCATCCACGGTCGCCAGCAGTGTGGTCCCCCAGCTCAGGTCGAGCACCTGACCATCCTCGACGCAGCGCGCAAGATATGCCGCGGCAGCCTGTCCCAACAACGGGACGATCTCGCTCTGAGACCCATCGCCGGATGCAACGATCACGGCTTCGTACAGCCCAAAGACCGTCTCCAGTTCGCGCTCCAGGTCTGCGAACGAATCGGCAAGCGGCGCGATGGAAATCTGGACGACGCCGTTCTGCCGGGCCTGCTGGAGCAGACGCGAGACCTTGATCCGCGACAGGCCAAAACGCTTGCCGATCTGATCCTGAGTCAAGCCATCTTCGTAGTAGGTTTTGGCGATCTTGTAGAGCAGGTGTGCTTCAGTAGTCATTGGGGAATAGCCTGAACATATGAACACTACCGAACGCATGAACAATTGTAGCATTGATTACACGGAACGTCAACTCTGTTTTTTTGCTGCGTTAGGGATAGGTTGACCAGATGACAAGCTGACGGGATGACGGTTCTTCGTTCCCTCCTCTTGTCGTCTATGCATCCGAGAAAACTATCCTGCACCCCTCTGCCGATTCGTAGGCGGCATCGACCAGACGCATGGTCTTGAGGTTGTCTTCGCCGGAGGTCTCTGGGCCAGCGGCCGCGACGGTAGCCGCCCTATAGTTTGAGCAACACCTTTTGTACGCCGTAGGACTTCACCAGTTCGAAGCCCCGGTCGAACTCTTCCAAAGGCAGCACGTGGGTCACATACGGTTTCAGATCGATGCGGCCAGATTCGACCAACTGCACCATACGCCGCCAGGTTTCCCAGGTGCGCCCCATAGTGCTGAGAAACTTGATCTCCCGGCGCGTCATGCGAAAGAATGGGTTGAAAGTGACCGGCTGGTCGAAGGTGCCGATGGTGACGACCGTCCCCAATGTTCGCACCAGGTCGAACGCCTGATCGAGCGCAGACTGGGTCGCGGCGGCCTCCAACACAAAATCTGCACCGCGGCCCTCCGTCATTTCGCCCACGACAGCGACGGGATCCTCGCGCTTTACGTCTACGACCCGTCCCACGCCGATCTGGTCGGCAAACTCCAGGCGCGCATCGACCAAATCGGTCAGCACGACATTGACGCCCATCGCGGCCAAGCTCTGGCCCGCCATGAGGCCAATCGGCCCGCAGCCAATCACGACCGCGGTGTCGCCGGGATCGTGGGGCGCAATTTCGACCGCATGGACCGCGACGCCCAGGTTCTCCAGCAGGCTGCCCTCTTCCAGGCTCAAGCGGTCGGGTAGCTTGCAGATCACGCGCTCGGGCAGGACGGCGAATTCTGCGAACGCGCCCCGCCGCTTGCCATAGATCTCGCGATGGTCGCACATGTTTGTATGGCCCGAACGACACGGACGGCAGTCACCGCAGTGGATCAGCGGGTCAACCGTGATGCGGTCGCCGGGGCGAAAGTGTGTCACGCCCGCTGCAACTTCGGTCACCACGCCGGCGACTTCGTGGCCCAGAACCGTGGGCAGTTTCAGCGTTGTATCGCTGGCCGCCCAGCCGTTCCAGTCATAGACTTTTGTCTCGCCCACGCAGATCGCACAATACTCGACCCGGAATTTGACGTCGTCCTGGGCCGCGATCTGCGGCTCGTCAATCTCGCGCAACGTAAGCCCAGGTTCTGGAGTTTCTTTCAGAAGTGCTCGCATGTTGGGTTCTCCGGTGAATGAGACTGGAGACTGGTGACTGGAGACTGGTGACTGGAGACCGGTGATTGGAGACGGGTAGAAGCGACTACTGACTCTGAAGCGGCCGATCTCCCAATGCTCTACTCTCCAATCTCTACTCTCTCCCTACAGCCGCTCGCGCCATCAGGCGGCATGAACTGGCTCTGGCCGCCATCGACGCTGATTACCTGGCCGGTGAGATGACTGGCCTCTT
>JAAUPU010000457.1 GCA_012032975.1 Caldilineaceae bacterium
GACTCGACGCCCGAGACAGGAGTGGTCGTGTCGAGTTTTTGTGGACGAAGGTTGCGCTATGTGCGTACAGAAAGCACACTGCCGGCTGCCGAGAATTGGAACTTTGCGTTGAGCCAAGCCACCGGCGACTACGTATTGATGCTGGCTGACGATGATTATTTGATGCCCACCTGGGCGGCTCAGATGAAACAGGTGATCGATCGCTATGCGCCTCAAATTGTCACCTCTGGTTTTGTCAGTTATCGACCTGGACGACAGGGCACAGTTCAGATAGAAAAAGTACCGTTCGACCATCAACGGTATTGGTTCGACAGCGACGCGGTCGTGCGTCAGTCGCTGCGCACCTACCACTTGCTGGATGCCGACGTCAACCTCCCACCGTTGGCGCCGTTTCGATTTCACCCATCTGTGATCTGTTTCCAGCGCGAGATCTATCAACGCTCCTTTGCGCGCTACGGGACATTTTTTGTCTACCCAGAGACCACTTCTGGATACCTCTTTGTCTATGGGTTGGCAACACACTATTTTCATGTCAATAGCCCGCTCTGCATCATCGGTCGGTATCCAGATTCACACACCGTTCGACCCTCGACAACCTGGGAGAATTTCGAGACAGAGATGCTTCACGTTCCCATGACGGGTCAATACATCACGAACCTCGTCGTCGAAACCTACCTGCGTCTGTTGAGCATGGCCGGCGACCTCTTCAATTATGTTGATAGAAATATCAGAGTTGGCTATTTCACCGCCTATTACGCCGACATGATGAAGCAGCAAAAGGTCAATCTCAATTTCGCGGCCGACTATGAAGAATTCGCTAGAGTGGTCGAGCAATTGCCCGTTACGCAAAGGGCAATCGTTGAAGCTGCCATGCAGACCCACGCGGAAGGAGTGGCTGAGCGAGTCAGGACAAATAGCCAATCAAACTCGACGATAGGTCGAATACAGCGCAGGTTGTATCGACAACTCAAGGTTGGCAACGGAGTTCATCCACCCCGCACCGAGAGTGGATGGTTCCAGTTCGAGAATTCGGAGTCGAACGACCTGCGTTCTCTGGCCAATTGGGTAACATCCGACTATGAAACGACTCGAGTAGGGTAGCGCGTATGGCGAACTCTGTCTCGGCATATTTCAAATATGCACGCCGTAGATTGAACAAGAAATGGCTCGAGGCGAAGGCCGTTCGAGAATGGAGGCGCGCTGGACAGCCGGCGCCAGTGCCGCACCCCATCAAGCGACAGATGGTCAAGCAATATGCCGCCCGCTATGGCCTGCGCACATTTGTTGAGACAGGCACCTACAAAGGCGCGATGGTCGAATCGGTTCGCAACGTTTTTGAGATGATCTATTCTATCGAGTTGGACCCAAAACTATTTGCACTGGCGTCAAAGAAGTTCTCGGTTTACCATCACATCACCATATTGCAGGGTGATAGCGGGATCGTCTTGGGACAAGTCGTTCCGCTGCTCTCATCGCCGGCGTTGTTTTGGTTGGACGGCCACTATTCGGGGGGGGGATCACCTCAAAAGGAGACGTGGATACGCCCATTCAGCGCGAGCTGCAACACATCTTGGGCGGCTCTGATCAAGCACATGTACTCCTGATCGATGACGCCAGGAATTTCCACGACCAGTACACCGATTATCCGTCCATCGAGTCGCTTGCTGCCTATTTGGAAGAGCTGCGTCCTGGACTCAAGATGGCAGAACAGTTCGACATTATCGCGGTGACTCCGTCATGATGGGAAGATGGCCGTCGCGTTGTCGGCCTCGTTGTCTAGCGCCGATTGGCTTTGGAAATCTGTATGGCCTCTGAACGTTCCAGTTTATTCCACCGAGCTGCCAGGAAAATCGAGCATCGAGTATTGGCCTATCCTGCTGCGAAAAGCCGCGGCGTAGGGCGCGACAACAAGGCCAATCGAGAGGCGTGGCTCCAGCAGACACTGGCTTCGATCCCACCCGGCGCACGCCTGCTGGATGCCGGCGCGGGCGAGCTCCAGTATCGAAAATATTGTCAGCACCTCGACTATGTGAGTCAGGACTTCGCAGCCTATGACGGCCAGGGTGACGGCGCCGGCAACCAGACAGGCACATGGGACCAGAGCCGGCTTGATATCGTGTCTGACATCGTCGACATCCCAGAACCCGATGGTTCCTTTGATGCGATCATGTGTACAGAGTTCTCGAACATTTGCCTGATCCATTGGCGGCATTGCGCGAACTGGATAGGCTATTGCGGCCAAACGGTTACCTGATCTTGACTGCACCCTTCTGCTCAATGACCCACTTTTCCCCCTACTTTTTCTACACGGGGTACAGCGCCAATTTCTACAATCATTGGTTGGGTGCGCTCGGCTATTCCATCAAAGAGATGCAATGGAATGGCAACTATTTTCAATACATTGCGCAGGAATTGCGTCGGCTGCCATCCATGTGCTCGCGATATGCAGGGGCATCGCCGACCTTTTGGGAGCGCTATGCGATCAACATGTTGCTTGCCTTCTTGGGGCGTGTTGCAGAGCAAAACAACAGATCTGAAGAGTTAATGTGTTACGGTATTCACGTGCTGGCCATGAAAAACAGCCAATGAATATCCCTTGTGGCGCCAGGAGTTTGGCGCCTGAGTGCCCCAATTATTTGCCTGATTCTATGGAGGAATGATGTACAGCGTGAACTGGAGTGACGGGAATTGGTCTGCTCGTGTCTGGAAGTTTTTGGGGACGGCGTTTGTCTTCTGGGGCGTATTTGGCCTCGCAGGCCCCTATCTGTTCGCGCAATCGGACGCTCCTATGAATCCGCAATTGGCGGCAGCGCCAGTCGAAAACAGCGATGCCTGCCCAGAAAATCTGGCCTTTGGCGAAACGGTTACCTGTTCCATCGACGTGGTGGGCGAGGTGGATGAGTTTTCCTTTGTCGCCAACAACAAAGATGTGTTCTTGCTGCGCGTGGCGCGAACATCGGGGTTATGGCGGCCAAGACTGGTTGTGCTTGCGCCCGGCGGCTCTCAGATTTGTATCGCTACAAATGGCGATCCCATCGCTTCTATCGAGAGTTGCAAGGTGGAAATCTCTGGCGGCTTCACCGTTAAAGTAGACGATACCTTTTCGAGCAAGACAGGTTCCTACGAACTCTTCGTTCAGCGGCTGAACAAACCGGACAACACACTTTCCATCGGCGGTTTTGGCCAGGTGGTCACCGGCACCATCGATTCTCCTCAGACCATCCGAAGCTACTTCTTTGGCGCAAACGGCAATGACATCGTGATGCTCCAGGCAACGCGAACTTCTGGCCCGTTGCGACCACGCATTCGCCTTTACAATCGATTCGGCGAATTGGTCTGCTCGGCATCGAACGGAGACCCGGAAGCGTCGGTCGGCGCGTGTAACCTGGAAGCTCCGGAGGCTATACGCTTCTCGTCGACGACACGTTTCTCACCAAGACGGGCGGCTATGCCCTCTTCACGCAGCGGCTAAACAATCCGGGCAACACGGTTGCTGTGGGCGAATTTGGCCAGACCTTCCAGGATGCTATTGACAAGGCGGCAGTTGTCAAGAGTTACTCATTCGTGGCCAACGGTGGCGACACGTTGTCCCTGCGCGTGCTCGGGACTTCGGGCCTGCTCCGGCCACGCGCCCGCGTGATCAGCCGATTGGGGATCCAAGTATGCAATGCTTCCAACGGCGACCCTGTCATCACGATCAGCGGCTGTGCGCTGGAAACGGCTGGTGGTTACCTTATCCTGCTCGATGATACCTTTTCGGAGAAGACCGGCGACTTTAGCCTCTTTGTCCAGCGGCCTAACCTTCCCGGCTCTGCCATCTTCATCGATAGTTTTGACCAGACGAAGAACGGCACAATTGACACAAGCGCGTTGGGCGGAACCTACAAATTCTTGGCAAACCAGAATGATGTTGCACAGGTCCGCGCCACACGAACATCAGGTCAGCTCAATCCCCAGCTGCGGATCGTCAACCGTCATGGCAGTCAGGTATGCTTTGCCAATTCGTCAGGTGGCTCAACTGCCCAAATCAATGGATGCATTCTGGAAGTGGCCGGAACCCACTACATCTTGATCGAGGACGAATCTGGCGCGCGACTTGGCAACTACGAGCTTTACCTAACCTGTACCAATGAGAATTGTGACAAGGAGCCGCCACCTCCTCCTCCACCTCCGCCGCCCC
>JAAUPU010000458.1 GCA_012032975.1 Caldilineaceae bacterium
GACAGGCGCATCCTTGCGCTTGATGCTGCCCCGCAATTCCTCCATCGCCGCCCCCTCGCCAGATCGGTGTGATGTCGTACTCATGCTCGCGTAAGTTACCCACCTCTTCCGCCCGGATGCAACAGCTCCACAGGTCGCCGTTGGGCGCGATATGCGCGCTGGCCCAGCCCGCGTAACAGGGGATCACCTGGTCTCGCTCGTGCAGCACCCGTTTGGCCAGCTGGTAGTATTGGGCGCGGAAGGCCTGGGTGAAGCGAGCAATGCCCTTGGCCGGCGCCTGCTGCGCGGCCTGGCTGAGGAAATCGGCCACCTCGTCGTAATCGTCCGGCCGCGGGGTGATGCCCCATCCCACCGTGTCCAACTCGACGCGCTCTTCGGCCACCTCCGTGATGTAGCTGTCTGGTTCCAAGAATTGTAGACCCGTGTAGATTTCCTTGAAACGGTGGACGTTGAAGCGGCTGATCACCGTGTGGACGGTCAACACCAGGTTGGGATGGTCAGCCTGCATGGCCTTGAGTTGCTGCCACGTCTCCATGGACAAAGACCAATTCCCCTCCACCCCGCGGATGTCATCGTGCTCGTCGCCGATGCCATCCAGACTCAGGTTGATACCGATGCTGGACGTCGGGCATTCTCTACACATGCGTTCGACCATGGTCACGACGCGCTCGGTCAACATACCGTTGGTGGGGATGGTGATCACCTCCGGTTTGCAGTGGCGATAGGCGCTGATCACCAGGTCGTCCAGATCCTTGCGCAGGAATGGCTCGCCGCCTGTGAAGGTCATGTAAAATGGCGCAGTGCCCAGCTTGGCGAAGACCTGGTTCCACTCGTCCAGGGTCAGGTCGTCATTGGGTTTGCGCCAGACATCACAGGTGCGGCACTTGCTGTTGCAGCGAAAGCTGACGCTGACCACCACGGAGAATGGCTTGATCTTGGGCCAGCCAAAGGTGCGAAACGCCCAATACATGGGCAGCTTGGGGATCAATCCGATCATGGTTTACTTTCCAAATTGTTCATCTCAAAACGACCTGACTCCCGCAATTGAAAGAGAAACCCGACAGTCAGAGTGGGTAATCCGATCTCGGTGAGATTGTGTATAATGGCGAGGCTGCCAGTTCTGATACTTATGGTCAAGGAACCCAATGCACCTCAATTTTAGTCACGATAACTCAACCGACATACTCGAATATGTTGAGACATTGCGTCATACGGTCGATCTCAAGCTGGCAGACCAACGTCGTGTTCAGATGGGCCAGTTCATGACGCCGGCGCCGGTTGCCAGGTTTATGGCTTCCCTATTTCAGAATGTGGGCCGCGAGGTCCGTCTGTTGGATCCAGGCGCCGGCGTGGGTAGTCTCTCTGTCGCTTTCGTTGACCATGTTCTGCGGTTGTCGGTCTTGCCGTCTTCCATTCTCGTTCATAGCTATGAACTTGAAAATTCGATGCTGACGTCGCTGACAGCCTCACTTAAATGGGCAGAGCAAGCATGTGCGCAACGTAACGTCTCGTTTCGCAGCGTTGTGAGAAGTGAAGACTTCATCTTGGCCAGCACTGATCTTCTTGCGTATCAACACAGTTTTTTTGAAGATCAAGCTGTTCGCTTCACGCATTGCATCATGAACCCGCCGTACCGAAAAATCAAGGTAAATTCTGTCTGGCGCGCTCAGCTCCAACGGATTGGAATACAGACGTCGAATCTCTATACAGGGTTTCTGGCGACGGCAGTTAAGTTGCTCGAACCGGGCGGTGAATTGGTCGCGATTGTGCCGAGGAGCTTTTGCAACGGCGTCTATTTCCGTCAATTTCGAGAGTTCTTTCTGGCAGAAATGTCGTTAAAACATCTGCATGTTTTTGACAGTCGGGAATCTGTTTTCAAAGACAACAAGGTACTGCAAGAGAATATCATTCTATATGCGGTTAAGGGCGCCCCCGATGACTCAGTTACGATTACGGCAAGCCTCGATCCCTCATTGAAAGACCTCACACTTCGCGTCGCTACCTGTGAACAGGTCGTCAACCCGAAGGACCCTGAACAGTTCATCAATATCGCCACAGACGAAGTTGGCCAAATGGTTGTGGATCGTTTGCGTACGTTTGATAGCTCTCTTGATGATCTCGGCCTATCCGTCAAGACTGGTCCTGTCGTTGACTTTCGGGTGAAGAGTGACTTGCGCAAAGAGCAAGCGCCGGATACGGTCCCGTTGATCTACCCGAATCACTTCAAGAACCACCGAGTAGTTTGGCCCAAGTCTCAGGGTAGAAAATCGAATGCCATCGCCGTGACGACGCAGAGCAAACCGTGGCTCATGCCCAATGATTGGTATGTCTTGACGAAACGTTTTACCTCTAAAGAAGAGAAGCGTCGTGTTGTGGCCGCTATCTATGATCCCAGTCTCACGCCGACATCTAGGGTCGGCTTTGAAAACCATCTGAACGTATTCCACAATGGCGGTTCTGGGTTGAAACCTGCATTGGCAAGAGGTCTTGCTGTGTTTTTGAACTCCACGTTGATTGATCTCTATTTCCGCCAGTTTTCTGGCCACACCCAGGTGAATGCCGCTGACCTTCGAATGCTGCGCTATCCTGACCGATGCGCGTTGGTGAGGCTTGGCCAAGGTATCGGTCAGGATGTCCCTCTCAGCAAGAAATCGATGCACGAATCAACATGGAGATTCTTTCGATGTCGCCTGAATATCGTACATCCGATCCAGTCCAGATGCAGCAAAGAATTCAAGAAGCGCTTGCAATCCTGACCGAACTAGGACTGCCAAAAGCTCAACGGAACGAACGATCCGCGCTGACGCTGTTGGCGTTGATGGACATCAAGCCTTCCGACGCGTGGTCAGATGCAACGAATCCGTTCATTGGTATTACCCCTATCATGAACTTTGTGCGTGACCATTATGGCAAGACATACGCTCCGAACACGCGTGATACCTTTAGACGGTACACAATGCATCAGTTCATTCAGGCTGGAATTGCTGTTTCAAATCCTGATGACCCCGAACGACCGACAAATAGCCCGAATTGGGTCTATCAGGTGACGCCAGCCGTCCTTGACCTTGTGCAACAGTTCGGTCAGAGCGGTTGGCAAGATAGTCTCGCGTCATATCTCGAAATCCATGAGTCGTTGGTCGACCAATATGCAAGAGACCGCGAGATGAATCTCATACCGTTGGTGATCCGAGGGGTGCTCACCAATCTTTCGCCAGGCGCACATAGCCTTCTTATCAAAGCCATCATTGAGGATTTTGGACCGCGCTTTGTCCCCGGGGCAGAGGTTTTGTACGTCGGCGACACCGGGTCAAAGATGATCCACTTTGACAAAGAATCATGTGAAGCGCTCAACCTTGGCATTGATCCACACGGCAAATTTCCAGACGTCATCCTGTACTATCAAGAGATGAATTGGCTCTTGCTGATCGAAGCAGTCACCAGCCACGGTCCAGTTGACGGGAAACGACACGCTGAACTTGAAACTCTCTTTGCTGATTCTTCTGCAGGGCTGGTCTATGTGACGGCTTTTCCAGATCGACAGACGATGGCCCGCTATGTGTCCGAGATCAGTTGGGAAACCGAAGTGTGGATTGCTGAAGCCCCGTCACACATGGTGCACTTCGACGGTGAGAGTTTCCTTGGCCCACATTGACGACCGTACCTGACAATAGAACATCCTGCCCGGATACAAGGCAGGATGTTATGGCCAATCTCATGATTCACGATGACGTTCTAGCCAACCGCCACCTTCTTGGTTGACCCGCCGATGGCATCTTCGACCGGCTTCGACTGGTCGCGGTTGCCGATGAAGAAGCGTCTGGCCTGCGCAATGGTGTTGGGTAAATTGGTCCAGTTCTCCTTGAAGGTCATCTTCTCCCAGACCCGCTCGGGCCGGTACAGATAGAAGCGACGATACGCCTCGCGCCATTTGCGGATGACCAAATCGGGATCGTAGTTCTCGTGCATCCGAAAACGCGCCTTTTGCTCGTGGATGGCGTAATCGGCCCAGGTGTCGGCAAAGACCTCGCCGCCTTCCTGGATCATGTCGTACATGGCCGTGCCTGGGAAGGGGGCGCGAGCAAGAAGTTGGCCAGCTTGGGGTCCAGTTCCAAGGCAAGCTGGATGGTCTTTTCCATCGTCTCTTCGTTGTCGCCGGGCAT
>JAAUPU010000459.1 GCA_012032975.1 Caldilineaceae bacterium
CATGGCTCGCCCAGCCAGCCCAACGGCTCACTCGCAGCACCGGATATCGCATCGCCGAAATTGTCTTGCTGCTGGTCCTGACCCGTCTCGTGATCTGGGCTGTGGCGGGCAGCTGGCCAACGCCGATGACGTTGATGACGCGTCCATTCGAGGCGTTGATGGAGGGCTTCGTTTTTGGTGCAATCGTGGTCTCGTTGTCGTGGATCATGGCGACAGCGATGACCAACGACCTGATCCAGATGGCCCTGCGTCCCGATGATCTCTACACAACCCGTTCGTTTGCCAATCGATGGCAGGACAACGCACGGCCCGTACATACAGATCGTGGGGCGATCCTGCGGCGCTTCGTGACTCGATGGGTCGTGGGTGGACTCTTCCTCGTCACGCTGGCGGCCAGTTCCCAGATTGGGCCATCGGACAATGGCTTCCTTGCCATCGCCCGTCAGAATATCGAGCCAACAGTCATCATTGCCGTGATCGTCTATTTCCTCGCTGGTCTGGTGCTGATCAGCCAGGGGCAATTGGCTGTTTTGCGGGCGCGTTGGACCCTGCAGAAGACGCCCAACTCGCGCACAGTCCTGCGCAACTGGTCCTTCTACGCCTTTGGCCTCATTCTTATCGTGGGCCTGTTGGCGACATTGATGCCATTGGGCGGCACTTTCCGTTTTGCACAGATCTTGGGCTTCCTCATCGAGGGTGTCTATCTGTTGCTCTTTGGCATCTTTCGCATGTTCTTCACCCTCTTCCTGCTTCTTGTATCCTTGTTTACCGGCGAGCAACCACCGGAAACACCGATGGAGGCGCGCCACCTGCCCAGTTCGTACCGCCGCCGCCACCCGCGGAAGCGTCCGAGTTTCCCGCGTGGATTGGTGGCGCGACCTTCTGGTTGATCGCAGCGTTGCTCCTGGGCTATGCGGCCTATATCTACTTCAGTGGAAAGGGCTTCAACTCGGCTTGGCTGAAACATCTCTGGCAGATGTTGCGCGAGCGGTGGACGCAGTTTTTTGGGGCGTATCAAGATTGGCGCATGACCCATTTGAACTTTTCCCGGGAACGAAAAGAGGGCCAACGCAGCAACCCGCTGGGGAATCTGTCGTCATGGCTGCGGCTTCGCAATCTCGATCCTGACCAACAGGTACGATACTATTATTTTTCCACGCTTCATCGCGCCGAACAAGCTGGCATGGCGCGCCGCGATTTTGAAACGCCCAACCTCTATGCTCCCCGTCTCGCCGCCCGAGTTGCGCAAACGCCTGAAGATGAAGCTGCGATTGCTGAATTGACTGATGCGTTCGTGCGCATTCGCTATGCCGGCCAACATGCCGATCAGGATCACCTGCCCCGCTTGAAAACACTCTGGAACCATGTGCGTGCTCTTCTTCGCAAACCATCGTCGTCATCTTCATCACAAGAACAGGAAGTGCCACAGTCCGATGGATGAGCCGTCTGGTGCCGACCTTCTGGACATAAAATTTTTCTTCCTTGACGCTGATTGCTGCCCCTGCTATAATTTTTGCAAGAATCAGGGCTTCCCATTCACGCTGCAATCGTCTGTGTGGTTTGTAGCGGCTCAGTTCATCTAACGAATCCCTCACAGCATGTTGGAGCAATCTTGAAGATGTCGGACTCGGATCAGATCAATGGCACCGAACAGCAGCAGTTAGAAGAGATGACCTCACAAGGCGCATCAGATCTTGCGCTGTTCGAGCAGTACTTGGATCAAGACCTCGACCTCGATCTTCCCGGTCGAGGTGATTTGCGAGAAGGCATCATTGTCGAGATCAGATCCAGTGAACTGTTGGTCAACGTGGGCAGCAAGCGCGACGGGGTCGTGCCACAGTCGGACCTGTCCAGGCTGGAGCCGGATTTTGTCAAGAACCTGTCAGAGGGGGACACAGTCGATGTCGTGATCAGTCGTCAGCCCGATGACGATGGCATCTTTGTGTTGAGCATTGCCGATGCGTTTCAGCAGAAAGATTGGCTGACTGCGGAGAGTTTGCTGGAAAACGGAGAAATCACGGTCCATCAGGTTGTGGGCTTCAACAAGGGTGGCGTGACCGTCGAATTCAATCATCTGCGCGGTTTCGTGCCCGCTTCCCATCTGACCGATATGCCGCGCAACCTGTCTGAAGACCAGCGTCGCGAGGAGCTGGAGAGCCGTATCGGTCAAGAAGTACGCCTCAAGGTAATCGAGGTCGAGCGGCGGCGCCGGCGGCTGGTGATGTCCCAGATGCTCGCCGAACGCGAATATCGTAATCAGCGCAAGGAAGAGCTATTTCGCACCCTTTCCGTCGGTGATGTGGTGGAAGGTATCGTGCGCAGCCTGCGGCCTTTTGGCGCCTTTGTCGATATTGGAGGCGCCGACGGATTGCTGCACGTCAGTGAGATCGGCTGGGTGCCGCTCGGTCACCCGCGCGAGGCTTTGGAAATCGGCGATGAAATCCAGGTACAAGTCATCCGCCTGGATGCGGAAAACCATCGAATCGCCCTCAGCCAGAAGCGACTATTGGCCAACCCATGGGATGGAGTGGAAACCCGCTATGATGTGGGCGCAATTGTTCCGGCAACGATCACGCGTGTCGTCGATTTTGGCGCATTTGCCCAACTCGAACCAGGTGTTGAGGGTCTGATTCATATTAGCGAGCTTGCCGATATCACGGTCGCGGAACCGCTGAAGAGTGTGCATTCCGGCGATGAAGTGAAAGTAAAGGTGCTGCGCGTCGATCGACGGCGACAGCGCGTTGGCCTCAGTTTACGTCAGGCCATGGACCAGTTGGCCGAAGTCGATGAGCCTCTTCAGGAAGCGGTTGACGAATCGCCAGCCGAATCGACCAACGAATTGACTGATGACACGACAGATGGCATGAACCGCAACCTCGACAGTGACCAGGAGAACAACCACGCCGATGAAGTCGAGGAGTAAGTCCGCCCCTTGTCTCTCCTGCTTTTTGCACGCCGCGCCTGCGGTGCAGTATAATCAAACTGTAAGATTCAACTTACGCCTTGAGCCAGACCTGTCAGAACATGCATCGTTGTGCATGGGCTGATAGGTTTGTTCATGTAGGATGGGGTGCATTTGTGCACCGGGCACACGCTTGCGAAGGGGGGTGAACAACATGAGCGTAGAACTGCGATCTGGTGAATCTCAGGAGAGCATCCTGAAGCGCTTTCGCAAGTCGGTGGCTGAGGCTCGGATTTTGCCAATCGTGAGGCAGAAACGATGGTTCACGTCGAAGAGCGAGATCCGCAGAATCAAAAAGCAGAAGGCGATCCGCAAATCCCAGCGTTCCCCGAAGAAGGACTAGGATCTAGATGCTTGATCGTTTGCCTGCTCAGTTGAGGCGCTGAAGTGACGACCCCTCGGCTAGCCTGGGCAGGCGTTCGCAAGCGTGAGGTAGTTAGAACCGGTGAGGCGAACAGACGTGGTCAGCAGTGGTCAGTTGCTTCGCCTCACCGTTGCTTGTTTTCCAGCCTGTATGTGAAAGGGGTTTTATGGCTGAAGAAACCGTTGTCGTAGAAGGCACGATTGTTGATGCCTTGCCCAATGCGATGTTTCGCGTCGAATTGGAAACCGGCCACACTGTGCTGGCCTATCTTTCTGGCAAAATGCGCAAGTATTATATCCGCGTATTGTTGGGCGATCGAGTCAAGGTCGAGATGAGTCCATATGATTTGGAGCGTGGGCGGATTACCTACCGCTACAGAAATTAGGCCAAGCAATTGATTTATCGCGAAATCGTATGCATGAAGGTGGGGACTTAGTCTCCATCTTTTTTCTTTTGTGGAGGGGTTCCCGCCTCGTATTGCCGAAAGCGTCGATTGCTGACCGGGCGGATCAGCCTCGCTGTCCTCGTCACGTTCGGCAGCTTCGTTGTGGCCGTCGGCATGACCCACGCCGCTTCACCTTCGCTCTATCAGGCCTACTGCGCACTCATGATCTGCTGGCTCCTGATGAAGGATGCGGAAAAACCTCATGACCGCTGGTTGTTTCTCGCCGGTCTCATCGCGGCCGGTGGTCTCGACGTCGGCATCGCGTGCGGTGTCGAGCAGATGAGCCACGTGCCGCTGGGCGCGAACGTGTACAACGGCCCCGGCACCCCGAGGACCGACCCGTGGCCATGGGACGATCCCCCCCGAGGGGCAGTTCGGTGCCGCCGA
>JAAUPU010000460.1 GCA_012032975.1 Caldilineaceae bacterium
TTGCGGTAGATCTGATTCTCCCTGAGCGTGGCGTCGCTCTCGAACAGGTAGAATCCGCCGCCAGCTTGGGCGACGTTATCCTGAACCAGCAAGTTGCTCAGCCGGACATCGTCGCTGTCGTCGAGGTAGATGCCGCCGCCGCGCACCGATGCGCTGTTGTTCTGCACCGTCAGCTTATCCGCCAGCAACTCGGATTCGATCATGTAGATGCCCGCGCCGTAGTCGGCTCTGTTGCCCTCGACCAACACATCCGTGATGACGCTGGTCACTCGGTCCATATAGATGCCGCCGCCGGCATCGTATGCGTTAAATTCCGGTCCATTTTGGCCAACCGAATTGCCGTTGCGGATCACCAGCCCGGACAGCGTTGGCTTGGTCTCGATCTCCTCGCCTTCAGAGTCGATGCGCTTCTCGTCGATGATATAGAAGACGCGGCCACCGCCGCCTGCATCCAGGATCGTGGCATTCTTGACTCCGTTGACCTCGGCGTGGGGGTGAGGATCCTCCCAGTCATCGACGGTGAAGACTTCGTCGGTATAGGGCGGCTGGATCTTGGGGAAGTAGCCACCCTGGATCGTGACGGTCTTGGAGATGTAGCCCATCTGGGTGTGGCCGTTGCGCGTCGCCAACTGCTCCGCGCCATACGCGCCGCCAGCCATCTTGATCAGGTCGCCATCGCGCGCCACATCCAGCGCGACCTGGAGCAGGCGGCATGGATTCGTGTAGTCCCGGCAGAAGTTGCTGCCGTTGTCGCCGCCCGTGGTCGAAACATAACGCACACCGCGCGCGGGGTATTCGTCCGCACCCTGATCAGAGAGCAGCCCTTGGGGACGGCTGTCGCCATCCAGGTCGACCGAAATGCCCGTGTCCTTGCCATTGTCATAGGCCGCGGAGATGCGCTTGATGTGGTAGCCATCGTCCTTGAAGTGGGGGTTGGCGGTGGAATCGTCGGATGTCGTGACGCGGCCCAGGAATATCTCCTGGGTGTTGCCACCGTTTTCGAACCAGAGTGTATTCTGCATCTTCACAGTCGGGATGTAGAAGATCGGCAGCGGAATCGGAATGATGCTGATAAATGGGATGAAGGGAATCACCATCACATAGAGCAGCATGGTGCCCTCGGCAACCACGCCGGCGCCGCTGTTCTTGGCGAAGATCGAAGAGACGATTTCGCCGTGGCTGTCTCCGAAGAGGTGGACAACCGAGCCGCCCTTGTTGTGTGCAAAGGTGTTCTGGTACATGACCAGTTTGGGTGGGTCTGGCGATGGTTGACCCAGCAGGAGCGGCAGCAAGAAGCCAGGAATATCAAAGGGGATCAAGAAAAACTGGAGAACATCCGGTTTGATGTGGGCATAGACCGCGCTGCCCTTTCCGGCGTTGTTGAAGCCAAAGAAGTTGTCATTGATCCTGCCGTCTGCCGACCCGTTGAAGATGTGCAGCGCGCCGCCATCGCCTGATGTGGTGTTGGAGACGATGATGTTGTGCTCGATGGTCAGGTCGCTGCGCTGGGCGTAGACGGCGCCGCCGCCGCCCGCGGTATTGGCCAGAAAAAGCACCGGCACAATGGTCGCACTCCCGGTGGCGCTGTTGTTGCTCATCACACTGCCGCTGACCGAGGCGGGGCTGTTGTCGGCAAAGATCGCGCCGCCGGCCGGCGCGCTGTTTGCATCCAGCTTCGAGCCAGTGACAGACGCCTTGCTCTCGTCCATATAAATGGCGCCGCCGCCGCCCGTCGAGAGTGGGATGTTAAAGCCTGCAATCTCGATGTAGGAGGATTTCCCGCTGGCCTTGTTGTCGCGCAGGATCGAATCGATGATGACGCCGTTGCCTTTGTAGGTATAAATACCGCCGCCCGCCTTGGCTTTATTGCCTTCGATCCTCACGTTGATCAGCTGGGGCGAACTGTCGTTCATGTAGATACCGCCGCCCCCTTCACCTGCCTTGCCGTTCAGGAATTCGCTGTCCGTGATGATCGGCACAGAGAGAGGGCCGACATACATGCCGGCGCCGATGTGTGGGCTGCTGCTGCCGACCACTTTGATGTTGGTCAGCTTGGCCGACGAACCGCTGATGTAGATGCCGCCACCGGCGTCTTTGCCACTGCGTCCGCCTCCCTTGCCACTGGCGTTTCCGCCGCGGATCTCCAGATTCTCGATGGTGGGCGCAGCCGGGCCGGTGATGACCAGAGCTTGTCCGCGGCCAGCCATGTCGATGATTGCACGGTTGGCTGGATTCAGTTCGGTCATGGATGCGTTCCAGCCGCCCTGAAGCGTCAAGTTCTTGTTGATCGTGACGGTCCCGCCACAGCGCCGTTGACGCGGATGATGTCATCGGTCTCATCGGTCGTATCGACTGCGTCGACCGCCGCCTGGATCGTCGGCTTGTCCACGCCGTTGTAGACGACGCGACAGTTTTGGATGTTTACCTCAAATGTATCTTGGGTGTCACTCTCCAGAAATGGACCGCTGACGGTCACGGTCGATTCCAGCGTTTTGAGGCCATCGGCCCCCGGCGCGGCATCGATCTTGGCCGTCAATCGAACCTGTTCGCTTTGACCCACGGCTAGGCTGGAGAAGGTGCAGCCCGTGCCGCTGCAGGATCCGCCGCTGATCGACAGGTTGGCGTGGCCGGCCGCGAGATTGAAGGAGAGCGCGACGTTGTTGAGAGGAACCAGGCTATCATTGCGCACGGTTGCGATATATTCCACCGAGTCCCCGGTATTGACAAAGGGGGGCGATGAGGCGACCTCCAGATAGACGCCCTGGTCATAATGATGCTCGAACGCGCCCGCGTCCGGCGCGAATGAGCTAGGCCGCGACGCACCGTCCAAGTCCACGGCCACCCCGGCCGAATCCGTGCCGATGTCAAATGCCGGCGACACCCGCTGGATACGATAGTCGCCATTCGCGGCATCTACGAAAAGTGGGTCGAGGACGACTTCTGGGTCCGAGGCCACCACGTTGTCAAGGACTGAACCGAAGGCGCCCTGCCCACTCCAGTCCAGGGCGGTATTGGCCCAGAGATTGGAGTCCATGTCGGCGCTGGTTCCCGCCAGCAGGATCATTCCCGTGGTGTGGCCAGAGACAATGTTGTTGACCAGGTTGACCGCACTGCTTTCATCGCTCTTGGTTACATAGAGGCCAACGCTCGCGGCGCTTTCGCTGCTATCTTCATTCTTGTTGTCGGCGATCGTGTTGTGGATCAGGGTCAAGTCGGAGTTGAGGACGTAGAGTCCGCTGGCGAAACTGGAGGAGAGGTTGAGATGATTCCTGACGATCAAATTGTTGACCATCGTCATTTCGACCGAGGAAACGTAGAGGCCGCCCCCCTCGCCCGCCAGCGAGAAATTGTCGATCACGACATTGTTGCTGAACGTGCCGCTGCTGCCGGCAACAAAAAGACCCCCGCCAACCCCTTCGGAGACCGTGACCCGTTCGACCACATCGCCAGCCTTGGGCACATCGCTCAGAACCGACTCGGGGAGTGGCGGCGTCGTGACAATCTGGTCGGCTGCGTCTTCGGTGAGGGTTGTCGTCAACACAGTTCTGTCCTGGCGCACGGTGTTGCTCTCTATCGTGTTGCCAAAGAGCTGGATCAGCCCTGTATTGGCAATATGCAAGCCGCCGCCATAGCCTGCCGTCTGGTTCGATCTGATCTGGTTCTCGTCTACGTCTGCCAGATCTGCCTGGACAAAAAGCCCACCGCCTGGTCCAGAGCCACCGTTGTTGCCGGTGACGTTGGCCTGTTTCACATGGGCGGTCAGCGTTTGGATATATGCGCCGCCGCCGCCCGTCTTGGCCGCGTTGGCGCCCAGCGTCACATCGGTCAGCATGGCCGCATTGCCCTGCACATGCAGGCCGCCGCCGCTCCCGGTGATCACGCTGTTGGCGGAGAGGGTCGTTCCGTTGTGCGCAAAGAGCGTCGCTCGGTAGGCAGCGATGCCGCCGCCATCGCCGCGGGCCATGTTCAAGGTGATCGCCCCGTTGTCCACCACCACCGTGGAGGTGATGGCATAGATGCCGCCGCCGCTGCCGGAGATCGCCACATTGCTGGCGATCTGCGCCGTGTTGGTCACGGTGATGTTGCCCTCGCGCACATAGACTCCGCCGCCGTGGATGCGCGCAGAATTATGGTGCAGCGCAAGTGGCGT
>JAAUPU010000461.1 GCA_012032975.1 Caldilineaceae bacterium
TTGCGATCTTCGCCAACCCCGGCGCACATGGATTCTTGCCATTGCTCCATTCGCGCCCGTCACGTAGGAGACGCTACAGTCAGATTAGAACGCTCTGTGCAAGAGTAGTGAAGCATTCCGGGATTAGGCCACGACCTTTTCGGTTAAGCCGCCCGTGCTGGCCTAATCCCGGAATGCTGGCTAAAGCCGTTTTGAACACACCCAAGTCATTTGGGTTACGTGGGCTTTGGATGTCCACGTCCGCAACCACCTGGAGAAAACGAATGCCAAGGATCGGAACTGTTACCCTATGGACTACGATCTTCAGCGCGATCGCCATCAGCCTGGCCGCGTGTACAGCAACCGGGTTGCCGCTCTCTTCCGCCGAAGATGGGCTGGCTGGGCAGAGTGTGGCTGACCAACCAGCGGAAAGCGCAACGACGAGCGCAGAATCCAATGCAAGCGATGGCTCGGCAGCCAAACCAGCGACCGATCATGCGGTCGAACTTCTGCCTGTTGAAGCGCCGCCGGCAAATTTGATCCGATCCGAATGGAGGACCGATTTTGACAAGCGGACCGTGGCTTGGGATGAGATTCTCTCTGGCGGTCCGCCCAAGGACGGCATCCCCGCGGTGGACAATCCGATCTTCGAAGAGATCGAATCGGCTGGGACGTGGCTGACCGAACGGGATCCGGTCATCTTCTTCGAGCAAAATGGCGAGGCCAAAGCCTACCCCCTGGCCATTTTGATCTGGCATGAGATCGTCAACGACGAGGTGGGCGGTACGCCGATTGCGGTCACCTTCTGTCCGCTCTGCAATGCCAGCATCGTCTTCGACCGAGAATTCCAGGGCGAGCTACTTGACTTTGGCACGACGGGCCTGCTGCGCAACAGCGACCTGATCATGTATGACCGCCAGAGCGAAACGTGGTGGCAACAGTTCACCGGCACTGGCATCGCTGGCGAACACGCAGGCCGCCAGCTCACATTCCTGCCCAGCCAGGTGATCAGTTTTGGCGACTTTGCAGCCGAGTTCCCAGATGGAATGGTCCTCTCGCGAGAGACCGGCTTCGACCGCCGCTATGGCGCCAACCCATACAGCGGCTACGATACCCAGGATGGGCGTCCCTTCCTCTTCACCGGCGAAATGGACAATCGTCTTCCTCCCGTGGAGCGAGTCGTCGGCATCGACCTGGACGGGGATGTGATGGCCTATCCCTTTTCGCAACTCGCTGAGGTTGGCGTCATCAACGACGAAGTGGGCGAGATGCCTCTCGTGGTCTTCCACAAACCGGGCACGGCCAGCGCGCTCAACGACTCCACCATCAGTCAAGGCGTGGACATCGGCGCGGTCGCGGTCTACGAACGCGATCTTGGCGGCCAGACCTTGACCTTCGAGGCCAACGGCGATGGAACCTTCAACGATGTGGAGACGAGCAGCAGATGGAATCTGTTGGGCGAGGCTATTGACGGAGAACTGAGCGGAGAACAATTGACCCCGGTGATCTCGTTCGACCACTTCTGGTTTGCCTGGAGCGCCTTCTTCCCCGAAACCGGACTCTACAGCGCCGAACAATAACGCTGGAAGTACCGCAACAGAAGGTTGGCAGAGAGTGGAGATTGGCGGGTGAGGTTTTACGCCTCCAATCTCCGATCTCTGTCTCCCATCACTCCCAACACGAACCATCCACGGACAACTCATCGAGGCTCAACGCGGTCACGCCGCTGGGATCGAGGCTGATTCGATAGCGTCGCCAGGGGACAAAGAAGTAGGTATAGCCGCGTAGACAAACCTGGCTGACGCTCTCCTCGGCGGAGGCTGGCGGCAAACCACTGGCCACAGAAGTGCGGCGAATGTCCTCCAGCGCCAGCCGTTGGACCCAAACCCCGGTGATGCGATAGGTGAACTCTGCCGCGCGACGGGCGTTGATCGACAGTCGTAGTTCCTCACCCTCGGTCTGGGGCTGTGGCGGATTGAGGATGCGGGGCAGTAGCGCCCAGGGCAGGATCACCAGAAAGAAGATGAACAAGAGCCGCGTCCGCAACGAACGATTCCACCACTCGATGCTAAGAGCCAACAGCCGCCAGATCAACAGTGCGCCCAGCCAGAGCAGCCAAAGCATCAACAAGTTGAGGATAAAATCGAGAGGGCCAATGCGAATTCACCGGCGAAATCCACCACCGAGACCGGCAACGGATAGCCGCTCCAGCCGAGGCAACCCTCCGGGCACCCTGCATAGTAGGCCGGGACGACAAAGAGGTAGATGCTGGCGATGCAGAGCACCAGCGCAGCCAGCAATGAAGCCATAACGATGCGAAACCAGTAGCGAGTCTGCTGACGCCACCAGATAATCAGCAGCGTCACCAGGATGGCTGCGGGTATCGCCAAAGCCAGATCACGCCAGTCGGCGTGATACGCGGCCAGGTCGAATCCGTCTGGAAAAGGTAGCTCTGGCATCTGGAGAGTGGTAGTGAGCGCTTAGGGCGCCGCGACCGGATCCGGCGCTTGCCAGCAGACGAAGGTGCGGGAGAGGTTGGCTGGCAAGACGAAGAGCGGCTCCGGCTCCCCCGAGCCGGCCCAGCGCGATAGCTCCAGACCGCCATCATTGCGGGTTGAGACCAGGAGCGTATAGTCGCCATCCGCACAGGTCGCGAAATCTTTCAACTCCTGTTGGGTCGGGAAGAGGTAGCTTGTGGAGGTTGGCGGTTCGCTGCCGGGCGCATCGGCCGCGGGCAGTTGCACCTGAACCACGCCAAAGCGATCCAGCCCAAAGACATCCCCGGCAGCAAAACGGCTGCGCGCCAGCAAAAGCCGATCCTCGCCCAGCCAGCCGAGGTTGGGCGCAAGAAATTCAAAGCGATTCTCACTCTCATAGACCGTGCGGATCGTACTGGCCCCACGGCCCGTCAATGTCAAGATGCGCAGACTGTTGGCCGGGCGGATGAAGCCTGAAGTCAGGCTCGGATGCTCGCGTCGTAGGCAAAGAAGGCCAGCTTGGAATGGTCGGGGCTAAGCTGTAATGGTCCGCGATAATTCTCCGGCGTCAGCAGCAATTGGGGCAAGCCGACCACAGTGCCGCGACCGTCGTCGGTCAACTCGATTGCCAGTTTGAAGACGCCCATGTACAGGCTTTGCTTGGCCGCATCCAGCGTATCCAACAGCAGTTCTACCTGGGTGACGCGTCCACTTTCAGCGTCGAACTGGGGCGCCGCTGCCAACAAGAATGGCCGCAACGAGTTGTTCACCACCCGGCTGCTGGCGCTGAACAGCTCACCGGTAGACTGCAACGCCAGGACGATCCGCTCGCTCAAGGGATCGTAATGCCAAAGTTGCCACTGGTCCAGATTGACCTCCGGCGTCTCGATCCACCATAGTCCGCCGTAGACATCCCCGGTGACGCCGCTGAAGGTGAAATAGGGCTGGGCCGCGATCTTCAGACCCATGCCATCCGGCCGAACCCAGGTAAAGGTATTGGCGCCCATGGGCGCAGTCGGTGAATTCACCACGATGCCGCCTTCTTCACGACCGTTGAGCCATTGAGCGCTCTGTTCATCCAGCCAAAGCTGGCGCACTGTGGCCGTGTTTTCCAACAGGTAGACGCCCACTTCCTCGCGGCTTCCGATCAGCGAAATGGCAATGCCCTGGTCAATCGCATCGGCCAGATCGTCGTTGTCGACGGCTTCCACTCGTTCACGGCGCGGCGCTCTGGCGATGCGCACCCGTTCTGCCACGAGCAGATCGGGGTTGTCTGCTGCGGGGCTGCCAACCACATAGAGCTCGGCATCGGGCCAGAGCAATTCTGCCGTCGCCGGCGTCCACTGCGAAGATTCGGCGCTGAAAATCCCACTCCAGATCTCGATGGTCGCTTGCCCCACATCCAGCTCGACGGCGCGACCATCGTTGGAGCGGATCGGAATGGGGCGCAGTGGATTGGCCGGAATCCGTTCGCCCTGCACCACGTAAACAGCTTCACCCGCAGACGGCGGCGGCGCGACGGTGCGTTCGGCTGCTTCTGCACCCGGCTGGTTCACCAGAGGCGTGGGCCGCGGTGTGGGCGAAAGGGTCGGCGACGGCGTCTGAGTGGGGGTAGCGGCGCCGCTCGTCGGTGTAATCGTTGGCGTCGGCGGCAACAGCGGGACGCCATCGGCGCTGTGGAGCGGAA
>JAAUPU010000462.1 GCA_012032975.1 Caldilineaceae bacterium
ACTCTGCCGCGGCGATGAAGTCATCGAAGACGTTTGTTTCTCCAGCTTTGCCCCGGCCATGTGCCATTCCTTGCCATACTCGCCCCCGCCGCGCAGGATGGCGTGGGCATAGATGCCGCCCCGTTCCATCCAGACCAGGTTTGAGACGGAAAAGGTCGGCGTCAGCGGGATGTTGAAGCCGCCATAGCCATAAAGATAGGTAGGCGTCTCGCCGTTCAAGACCAGATCGCGACGGTGAGTCAGGTAGAGCGGCGCACGCGATCCGTCGTTGCTTCTGACCCACACCTGGCGGGTGACAAAATCATCCGGGTCGAAATCGACCGCAGGTTGGCGTAGTAGCCGCTGTTCGCCGCTATTCACATCGAATCGATAGATGGATTCCGGGGTCGTGAAGCCAGTGAGCTTGTAGAAGGTTTCGGGGTCGTCGCGGCTGCCCTCGAATCCAGCCACGCTGCCGATACACCCAAGGTCGATGGTGCGCTCGAACGAGCCGGCCGACGAAAAGACGCTCACCTGGCTGGTTGCATCGACCAGATAGATCGCGATGAGTTTGTCGCCAACCAGAGATGCGCTTTGCAATGTCGAATCTGCTTCGGCGACGATCTCGCGCCAGGAGTGGGCTTCTGGCTGTCGGATGTCGATGGACACCACCCGATACCGGGCCGCGCCATCGTCGGTGAGAAAAAAGAAGTTCTCGCCGTCGTTGCCTACGAATTGATAATCGGCGCGAAACTCGCTCAACAGTTCGACCACATTGCGGCCAGCTTCCAGATCACAGTAGAGGATGTTTTGCTCGCGGTGGGTGCCATGCGCGACCGTGATGACCAGGTAACGACCATCCTCGGTCACCTCGCCGTGGAAGAGCCACTCCTTCTGGTCGGGTTGAGCGAAGAGCAGTGCATCATCCTCTTGCCGGTCGCCCACGCGGTGAAAATAGAGCTTGTGGCCATAGTTAATGGCGCTGTATGCTTCCTCGCTTTCGGGTTTGTCGTATCGACTGTAGAAAAATCCTCGATTGTCTTGGGTCCAGCTTGCCGCGGACCATTTCACCCAGCGCAATTCATCGCTCAGATCTTGGCCGCTCTCCACGTCGCGCACGCGCCAAATCTGCCAATCCGACCCGGAATCCGATAACCCGTAGGCAAGCAGCCGCCCATCTCGACTCACAGAACGGCCCATCAGCGCGACGGTTCCTTCCGCAGACAAGATGTTGGGATCGAGCAGCAATCGTGGTTCTTCGTCCATCGACTCCGCCCAGAAGAGTACATCTTGGTTTTGCAGGCCGTCGTTCTGTGTGAAGAAATAGCGACCGCCGCGCTTGATCGGAATTCCGAAGCGCTCGTAGCGCCACAGTTCGGTCATGCGCCCGCGGATCGAGTCGCGCTGTGGAATCCCCTCCAGAAAGCCATAGGTCAACTCGTTCTGTGCCGCGATCCAGGCGCCCACATGGTCGGCATCGGTCGCTTCGAGCCAGCGGTATGGATCTGAAATTTCGATGCCATGCAACACTTCGACATGGTCGGATGGCCGCGAAGATGGATAATCGAATCGAGACACGAGGGTAGATGCCGGGGTGGATTCTGTCACTTGTTTTGGCTCCAAATGGTAGATTTGCGACGATCAGAAAGTCGGTCGCCAGTATAGCACAGCCCGTCGGCGACTAGACAGGAATTGGCAAGTTTGTCATAATCCTCCCGACTCATCCACAGAGGAGGCTCTGTTGCCATCTACCCTGGCAGCCAACCACGCGGGCGCGGACCCAAAGGCAAAATGGATCGAACAACCTGGCTAAGAAGCAACCGAACCGCCATCAATGAGCGCCTCTCTTGGCTGCGGGGGCAGACAGACGGCACTGTCTATATGGCGCCCGTTGGCGTGCATTTCATCACAGTGACCAAAGAAGGGTCACGCTTGCGTCTCTGGCTGCTGGAACAGGTGCGACCCTCGTCCGGCGTGATCCAGTCCGAAATGGACCTGGATGATCCGCTCTCTCTGGTCGATCCCTATTCACAGGCCGCGATGCTGGCATTGCTCTGGAATCCGAAGCCGAAGCGAATCTATTTTGCCGGCTTTGGCGCTGGTCGCGTGCCCATGATTCTGCATCACTATTTTCCCCAGGCGACCATCGATTGCGCCGAGATTGAACCCACCGTGGTGACGGTGGCCGAAAGATTCTTTGGCGCAAAGCTGGACAACCGCCTGCGCGTCCAAATCGAAGATGGCCGCGTATGGCTGGCGCAACATGAAGGCCATTTTGACATGATGATGGTCGATGTTTTCCTCGACAATGGCTATTCGCCCTATCGCCTTTCGACCGTGGAATTCTACGAACTGTGCCGAGATCGCCTGACTCCCGACGGCGTACTCATCGTCAACATGTTGGCGGAAGACAGCTATTTGGCCGAGCGCTTGCAGAGCTTGGGTCGCGTCTTCAAGACAATCTATGTATGCCCAATCCAGGAGGAGAACAACGTGGTCATCGCCCACAACTGTGGGGAGGTCGAACAGGAATCGCTGGTCGACAAAGCCGCGGCACTCCAAGGTATCCATCGTTTCAACTTCCCATTCGCCCGCCACATCCCCAGCCTATCCAGCGACTTGCGGTCCATCGCGCCGACGCTGGAGGAAGCGTATCCGTTCATGGATGATGCGCCGCCAGAGGGCTATTTCGATTCATTGCCCTCCTTCAATACTCCGTTCAGCCGCGTCGATGCGAAGCTGCCTTGTCCTTGCGGCTCTGGTCGCAAGTTTGGCGACTGTCACGGACTGCCCGCTCGAAGCAAATAAATCACCCAATGAGAGGATCCTAGATGACCGACCAGCGTCAGATCAATGAGATCGCCGGCCTGCTCAAGGAGGCTGGCAATGCCCATCACCAAGCTTTTGTGGAAACCGACGGAGCGGATGCCGAGTGGCCAATCTGGTACGCCGAATATCTTCACGCACGGCTTGCTGAGGCGCTCAATGCCTCGTTTACCAAGAGCGAACTGGTCTACTTGATTGTCCTGCTGGATGCCGAACAGCGCTTACATGCGCCCAGCGCGGAGTGGTCGCGTTATTACGCCAAGTCCCTAGCTACCCGCTATTTGTAGCAGGTTCAGATGGGCTTCTAGATTTTGCCGAGGCTCAGGCGAATAGGCAGCAGGCGAGTTTGTGGGGGTCGTGCGCAGAAATCTGACTGGATCAATTCTGCGACTGGTACATAATGTACAGGCTGAGGCCAGTGTAATAGAAGACAAAGGCCAAAGAGGCCCAAACCAGCCAGGGGCTAAAAGCGGGGTACTGGATAAGAATCACAATGTTGACCACACCCCAAATGATGGCTAACGTCATGGTCAACCGGCGATACATGGTGGAACGCGATGGGTAAATGTAGCGGATCGGAACGAAGACCAGCGTGCTGAGCAGCACGATGATAGCCATGTTCACCCAGCCGTTTAGACTCAGGATGAACATGTAGAAGACCATAATATTCCAGTACGAAGGGAAGCCGGTGAAGTAGTGATCGTCCGTCTTGGCGTCGTTCTGACAGAACTGATAGGCAGAGGCGAGCATAATTAGGGTCGCACCTACCAACGCTACGCTCGAGGGCAGAAAGTCTGCTGCGTACAGAAAGTAGGCAGGCACAAACACGAAGTTCAGGAAATCAACGATGTTGTCGAGCAGGGCGCCGTCAAATTCTGGCAATACCTCTTTAACTCGCAGCTTGCGCGCCAACAATCCGTCAAATGAATCTACGAAGACGGCCGCCGCCATCCAGCCAAACGCAGGAATCCACTGCTGGCTTGAAATCGCCAGGATCGCCAGCAAACCCCAGACAGCGCCACTGGCAGTAAACAGATGGGCGCTCCACGCTAAAAGCTTCTGCTTCTTGGATGGTGACCAATTGTCATGCTCGGATGCGAAGTAAGCATTTCCATGGATGATTCAGATAATTCCATAATGATGCTCGGACCTGTCTCTACGCGTGACAATGATTTCGCCTAACAATAATTTTGCCCATGCTTCGATAACTTCTTGCCAGTATCGTCGGGCTAAATGTTTACAGGATGATAACATAACCCTCATCTTTCAGGGTAATCCATTTTGGCCAACAATGGGCCGCTTTTGGGCGAGTAGGATGCTTTGGGGCGAACA
>JAAUPU010000463.1 GCA_012032975.1 Caldilineaceae bacterium
AGACCATGCCGCCGATGATGGTGGCCCCCGAACGGCTGGTGCCCGGAATCAGCGCCAGGCATTGCACCAGACCCACCTTCAGCGCGTCCATCGCGCTCATATCCTCCACCGTCTCGACGCGGGCGCGGCGCTGGCCCTGCAGGTCCATGGCGCCAAAGCGCTTGCGGTGGCGGGCTTCCACCCACAGATGATGAAGCCGCCGACGATGAAGGCCACCGCCACCGGCACCGGGTGGAACAGGTGCTCCTTGATGATCTTGCCCACGCTCAGGCCCAGCACCACGGCCGGGATGAAGGCAATCAGCAGGTTGAACATGAAGCGCCGCGCCGCCGGCTCGTGCCTGAAACCGCTGACCGCCCGGCCCAGGCGCTGGCGGTACTCCCAGACCACGGCAAACATGGCGCCGGTCTGGATGGCGACCGTCAACAGCCTGCGCGCGGCAGGTCTGGCCGCATTGGCGACGATTGTGCTGGCCATGCCGGTCTCCTATCTGGCTGTGCGTCACCCCAGCCGTTTCAGCATGGTGGTCAGCCGCTCCATCTATATCGGCTACGGGTTGCCGGGCATCGTGGTGGCTCTTAGCCTGGTCTTTATCGGTGCAAATTATGCAACCGTCATCTATCAGACCTTGTTGATGCTGGTCTTTGCCTATGTGGTTCGCTTTCTACCCCAGGCCTTTGGCACCGTGCGCGCCAACCTGTTGCAGATCAGCCCGCGGCTGGAGGAAGCAGCGCGCGGGCTGGGCTTGAGCCGATTCAATACCCTTTTGCGGATCACACTGCCATTGGCGCGACCGGGAATCTGGGCGGGTGCGGCCCTGGTCTTCCTTTCGACCATGAAGGAGTTGCCGGCCACCTTGCTGCTAGGCCCAACCGGCTTCCCAACCCTGGCGACCAGATCTGGTCGGCCACCGACGAGGCATTTTATTCGCGCGCTGCGGCGCCGGCGTTGCTGTTGCTAGCAGTCTCGGCGTTGAGCATCAACTTCATCCTCGGCCAAGAGGAACGCGGCAACAATCCATGATTGGCGACGCACTGCCACACCAGCAGGATACAATTTTCGGCAGCGACCGCGCGACACACGAATGTGGGATCCGCCTGCGCGATGCGGCCAAACGCTTTGACGACGTGGGCGCGGTCAACGGCCTCACCCTGGATCTGGCACGCGGCCAGTTGCTTGCCCTGCTCGGGCCTAGCGGCTGTGGCAAGACCACCACCTTGCGGTTGATCGCAGGTTTCGAACGTCTCGACCGGGGCGAGATCGAGATCGGCGGTCACCTGGTGGCAGGAGCGGGACTGCATTTGCCGCCAGAAAAACGGCGCGTGGGCATGGTCTTTCAGGAATATGCGCTCTTCCCCCCATTTGAATGTCAGCCAGAATGTCCGCTTTGGACTACATCGCTATGCCGGAGATGCCGGGCGGCGGGTGGCGCTTGTGCTTGATTTGGTTGGGCTGGGCGACCTGGGCGAGCGGATGCCTCACGAACTGAGCGGCGGCCAGCAACAGCGTGTTGCGCTGGCCCGCGCGCTGGCGCCCGAGCCGGATTTGGTGCTGCTCGACGAGCCTTTCAGCAATCTGGATGCAAGCCTGCGCGTGCGGGTGCGGGCCGAAGTACGGGCGATCTTGCAACAGGCCAACGCGACCGCCATCTTCGTCACCCATGACCAGGAGGAGGCGCTTAGTCTGGTCGACCAGGTCGCAGTGGTGATCGACGGCGTGGTTCACCAAGTGGCATCGCCCCAACTTCTCTACCGACGCCCCGCCACACGCGCCGTTGCCGATTTCGTCGGCGATGCCAACTTCTTGCCCGGTCTGGCCGATGGGCGCACGGTCGAATGTGCCATGGGCGAACTGCAATTGGTAACGCCGCAGAACGGGGCGGTGGATGTGTTGGTCCGCCCAGAGAATCTGGTGCTGACCCCGGCCAGCGTCACTTCTCCTCACCGTGTCCACAACATCCTCTTCTTTGGCCATGACCAGTTGGTCACCGTCAAGCTTGCCAGCGGCGAGCTGATCGACGCACGGTTAGGCCCTCTGTACAGCCTCGCCATTGGGCAGCCGGTGGATCTCCGGGTGAGCGGGCCGGTGGTGGCGTATCCATCGCTTTCCAGGTAGAATAGCACTTCGAAATCTCGCGCCGAGAACGTTTCGCAGAGTACGTGTGAATCGACCTGGTGCAGAGTTGTGGTATGACGGGAGCAATCGATATGCGAATGAATCTCCAGCCGGCGCTACTCGTGGTCTACGGCGCATCGGGCGACCTTTCCAAGCGAAAGCTGATCCCCGCGCTCTATGAATTGGCGCGCCAGAATTTGCTCCCGAAGAACTTCACGCTGGTTGGCTATGCGCGTTCGTCCTTTTCCGACCAGGAATTTCGCGAATTGGCGCACGACAGCGTGCGTCAATTTGGCGCGTCCGACTTCGACCAGGAAGTGTGGGAGAGCTTTGCCGCAGGCATTTTCTACCAGTCGGGCGCCTATGACAGCGCTGAGGATATGGACAATTTGGGGCTTCGCATTGCCGAGCTGGATGAGGCGCGCGGGACCAGCCACAACCACCTCTTCTACCTTGCCACACCGCCCAATGTGGTCGAGCCGATCACAACGTTGATCAGCAAGTGCAAACTTTGTCGGCCCAGCGATGTGGGCGAACGGCGGATCGTGATCGAAAAGCCCTTTGGCCGCGACCTGGCCTCTGCGCAACGACTCAACCGTCACCTTCAGTCGCTCTTTTCAGAGGACCAGATCTTCCGCATCGACCATTATTTGGGCAAGGAGACTGTTCAAAATATCCTGGTTTTCCGCTTTGGCAACGGCATCTTCGAGCCGATCTGGAATCGCAACTATATCGACCACGTCCAGATTACCGTGGCCGAAAGCATCGGAATCGGCTCGCGGGCTGGCTATTATGACAAGTCGGGCGCGATCCGCGACATGGTGCAAAACCATGTCATGCAGTTGGTCGCCCTGACAGCCATGGAGCCGCCCGTGGCCATCGACGCCAAAGCGGTCCGCGACCAGAAGGTGAACGTGTTGCGCTCCATTTGTCAGGTCGATTCCGCCCACCTTGGCAGGTCGGTGGTGAGAGCGCAATACAGCCCGGGTGTGGCTGAAGGCGAGGTGATTCCCGGCTATCTGGAGACCGAGGGTGTTGCGCCTGATTCGACCACGGACACCTTCCTGGCCTGGAAATTGCAGATCGAAAATTGGCGCTGGAATGGCGTGCCATTCTACATTCGCTCGGGCAAGGCGCTGGCCGAGAAGCTGACAGAGATCAACATCGTCTTTCGCAAACCGCCCATGTTGCTCTTTCAGGATGTGAACGGCGACCGCGATTTCCCCAAGAATATGCTGACCATGCGCGTCCAGCCCAACGAGGGCATCCGGCTTGGCATCGAGGCGAAGCGACCCGGGTTGCGTCTGGATGTGGCTCAAGTTGGCATGGATTTTTTCTATACGTCCAGCTTTGGCGCCCAACCTGGCGATGCGTACGAGCGGCTGCTGCTGGATGCGATCCAGGGCGACGGCACCTTATTCATCCGCCACGACGAGACAGAAGCTGCATGGGAATTGGTGACCCAAGTGCTGGATGGTTGGCAGCAGGAGGTAGAATCGGTCCGTGGTCGGAAAGAAGAGCCGTTCCGTCTGCCACAATACGCGGCCGGGTCGTGGGGTCCGCCAGAGGCAGACTACCTGATACGACAGGATGGTCGCTATTGGCGCAACTCACATGAACCCGCGCCGGTGGGATAAGAAGCGAGAGTCAATATGACGACTGAGTCACCCTCCAGCCCAAGAGCGCGACCCGTCACCGAAGTGGTGGCTGACCGCGCCGCGCTCAACTATGTCGCGTGCGAACTGATCACAGCGGCTGCGGGCGTCTCCATTGCGCGACGCGGCGTCTTTCGCCTGGCGCTCGCCGGGGGTTCGACCCCCAAAGAAATCTACGCGGGTCTGGCCGCTGACCGCGACATCGACTGGCGCAAATGGCAGCTCTTTTGGAGCGATGAACGCTGTGTGCCGCCGGACAGCCCGCAAAGCAACTATGCCCTGGCCAAGGCGACCTTGCTGGACAAGTTGCCCCGACAGCCCGGTCTCGGTGCATGCGCATGATGGGGGGAGGCCGACCCACAG
>JAAUPU010000464.1 GCA_012032975.1 Caldilineaceae bacterium
ATTCATCCGGGCCGTCCAGTTCGTCGGTCATGGCGAGCGTGGTGGCCGAACCCACGCCGAGCCAGAGCCGGCTGAACGCGCCCACCGACGCATGAAGCGTGGGCAAGCCTGGCTCAGCACCCTTGCGCGCCGCCGATTCTATACCGAGGCTCACGACATACTCGCCACCGATACCGCGCCACGTAGCATCGGCCGGCAGAAATTGCTCGATGGGGTCGGTCAGCAGCAGGTTGAAACGGGCGGGCTTACCGGTCAGGTGTGTGGCCGCAAGACAGGCATCTAGCTTGCAGATGCGGATTTGCCAGTCAGCATGGGCGCGGAACTCAGTGTGATACTCTGACCCTTTGCTAATCTGTTCGCGCTTGAAGGGCTGGCTCAAGAGATCTTGCAACTGGATGCCACCTGGTTCGGCCATGCGCACCATATGCACCTGGTCGCCCAGGCTCTTGATCACTTCGAGCAATTCGGTGAACTGGTCGCGGTTCTGGTAGGCGAGAAAGAGAATCGCGTATGGACCATGTTCGCCATTGGGCCGGCACCAGAAGAAATGGCTGAGCGCACCTGCTTCTCCATCCCGATAACCCAGCCCAAATCCATCCTTGGTCCAAAGTAGCTCGGCCTGCATCCAACTCGGGTGGATGCAGCACACAGCCGCCGTGGCCGATCTGGCGCGTCGTCATGGCATGGTGAATTTCCCGCCAGTCGTCCGAGGAGAGCCGTGCCGGGATTCGCAGCGACGACCGCATCCCCGACGGGATTTTCAGCCACGACGGATCGAAGCGCACGGCGTGCACATACGAACCGTTGCCGTAGCCCAGCCGATTGTAGAAACCCTGCTCGAAGATACCCAGCGCGCTGACCGCCGCTCCATCTTGGGTCTCCTCGGCGATCAGACTGGCGGTCAGCCGAGCGGCCATGCCTTGCTTGCGCGCGATTCTGCTTGTTGTTACGGCCGTCACCGCGGAGAGCCGCACTGACGCACGCTGATATCGAATGACGCCGGGCAGCGCAGCGGCCAGACATTCTGGTTCACCATTCAGATCCACGACCAGCGTTCTGCAGGCGGACAGCAAGATGTCCATCGCCTTTTCGTCATCTTCCGACTCGATCCAGCCGGTCTCGCGCCAGATGCGATGGGCGGCTTTGCGGTCCCGGTTCGGGTCGTACACGCGGTAATCCACCTCTGATCTCTCCTTTCTACCCGCGCATGAATTCGCGCAAATCCACCGGAGAGCCGCCATTCTTGGCGGAATGCCAGCCGGCCAGGATCGGCGCCAGGGACTTCAGCCCGTCGTGATAGTCGTTGAGCAGCGCGCTGCCGTCGCCCGTGCGCACGGCTTCGATAAAGGCGCGGTCCTGGGCCATCCACGGGTCAAAACTTCGCCATCGATCACCGGTGTACCGTTGTGTTCATAGGACCAGCGGTCCTTGCCCTCGCGGTAGACATCGATGCGCCCGCCCAGATAGTAGATGCCGAAAAGTGGTTCGCTGCGGCGTCCAGCCTGGACCGCACCCTCTGCCCGATAGTTGACAAAACTCAACGACATGACGCCGCCATTGGTCAGCAGGAAGTTAAACGACGACGTCAGTGAGAAGTCATACCCCTCTGGGCGGACATAAAATGCCTGCGCGGTTACGATATCTTCGCCGGTCATAAAGCGCACATAGTCGACCGCATGCTGCCCCCATTCCAGGGCAAAGCCACCCGAACGCTCTTCGTCGTGCAGCCAAGTACGCTGGCCGATGTTGGGACTGGGTAGGCTGCAATGGACGTAGAGCACTTGCTTGTCAGCCAGAAAGCTGCGCACGGCCTGCAAGAGGGGTCGATAGCGCTCGCGTGTCCCCACCGAGCTGAGCACGCCCGCGGCTCGAATCGCCTCGTCGATGGCGTTGGCGGTGGTCATGCTGGTGGCCTGGGGCTTTTCGCTGAAGACGGCAACGCCTTGACGGGCCGCGGCGATCTCGACATCGCTGCGCGCAAAGGCTGGCACACAGGAGAAGAGCGCGTCGATCTGTCTCTCGTTCGAGCATGGCGTGGCCATCGGTGTAGGTGTGCGACCGGTCCAGCTCGACCAGCTCCGCGGCCGAGTCAAGGGTATCTGGGTTCGCATCGCAGAGCGCGACGATGTCCACGTCTTCCATCTGTTGGAAATTGGGGATGTGGGTGCCGGTTGCCCACTTTCCCGTGCCATAGAGCGCGACGCGCACTCGTCTGCGGGAAGATGATTCAGCCATGTGGAGCCTTTCTGTATTGAGTTTGTCGGAAGTATCCAGTTTCGCCGCCAGCCTGTCGTCAATCGGGCGCGCGCCTTCGAGCAGCATCACTTCGACCGCGGCGCCCTGCCGGTCGCCATTGGCCAAGCTCACGCTCTGTGTGACCATCTCCAGCCGCCAGCCTGCGTTTTCCAACAGCCCGGCAAACTCAAGCCCCTGTTGGCGACCAGGGTCGGAAAGCAAGAGGCGACCATCCGGCGCCAGGTTTTGTCCAACGATGCGCAACAGATGGGGGTGCATGGCGCGCTCGTAGAGAATATCAGCGCCGAGGATCAGATCGTAGCGCTCCGTGTGGGTCCACGTGCGCCAGTCTGCCACGAAGCGTGTGATGGCGCCCACCTGGTTCTGTTGCCGGTTTGCCTCCGCCAGCACAAAGAGCTGCGGCTGGTGGTCGGTCTGCCAGACCTGCGCGCCCAACCTGCGCGCCACCAGACCGGTCAACCCGACGCCGGCGCCCAACTCCAGGACCGTCTTGCCGCGCACTTTTTTGGGATAGCAACCAGATGCCGCGCCAGCCCCAGTGCGGATTCCCAGAGCAGGAAGCCATAGGGCACATTTTCCAGCGCGTCGGCAAAGTCGAGCAGCGGATCCTGATCGCAGGCCGCGGTGATCTGCCATGTGCGCCGGCCGATTTCCAGGGCAAAGGTCTGCATCGGCACGAGGTTGGACAGCGTGGTCAACTCGTCGCTTGCTGAGCGCACATGCGTCCGTTGCGGATAATCCACGATTGATTCCTTGAGGTCGGGTTGGGCGCTCAAAGCGGCAATTTTACAGGTAGACGCTGTTGGTCGCAACAATCGCGCGGACCACGGCTTGGTTCCGATCTCGGCTCGTCGGTTTGTCAGCTCTGCCCGTTTGACGATACCATAGTACGAGCCGCCGCCTGTTTCTATCGACTGTCGGTGTCGGTTCTGCCCTGCGAATCCCACAATCAACCTGTGACGGTTTCCGTCAAGAAACCGAATCATCCAAACCAAGGAGGCGACGATGCGTTTTGGCATGAGCGGCTGTTTTCTGCCTGCAAACATGGACGACTTGACCCCGGAGATGTGCCGGCGGGTGCGCGAACTGGGCTTTTCCGGCATCTTTACGCGCTTCCGCGCCAACGACCCACACACGACGCCAAAGCACAAGGCCCAACGCGTGCGCGATCTGCTGGCCGATGAAGGGCTGCGTCTCTATCAGGTCACCGGCTATTGGCAGAACTTGGTGACACCTGACGAAACGGTGCGCAAAGAATCGGTGCGGACGCTGCAAGCTGCGCTGCGGCTGGCCGCGCAATTGGGCGCGCGCGGCATCGATACCGGACCTGGCTCCATGAACCCCGACGGCCCCTGGTTTCCTCACCCGGACAACTGGACGGCAAGCGCCGAACGTCAACTGGTCAAGACGTTGAAGGAATGCCTGCCCGCTGCCGAAGACGCGGGCGTCTATCTGAGCCTGGAGAGCCATCAGTTGGTCACGCTGAAGACGCCGGAGATCACCAAAGCGGTGCTGGATCAGGTCGATTCGCCCTGGGTGCGCTGCGACTATGATTCGGCCAACTGGATCACGCTGGAGACGGTATTCGATACGGGCGCAGCGCTGAATCACCACTTCGACGTGCTTGGCAAGCACATCGTCAGTTGCCACGCCAAAGACATCTGGATCGAAAATCGGCTGGCGCTGCATCTCGAAGATGGCTGCCCCGGCAAAGGGCTGATGGATTTCAAGACCCTCTTTCGTCGCATGGAGGCGCTTTCGCCCGACTACCCGGTCATCGCCGAGGGCAACAGCACCGAGGATTTGCCCGCGGTCAGCCGCCTCTTCCACTCGACCGCGCAGGAGTTGGGGATCCGTGTTCT
>JAAUPU010000465.1 GCA_012032975.1 Caldilineaceae bacterium
TGATCATCCCCAGCCGACGCGCCGCGCATATCACACCGGCAGTTAGCAACGCAAGCGCCGGCGCGGTCGAACACCTGCTGGTGGCCCAGGTCACAAACATCAATCGCGAGATCGACGAGCTGAAAAGCGACAACGTCTGGATCGCCGGGCTGGATGGCGCGCCGGAGACCCCACCTATCCAGCAGGCAGATCTGAGCGGCGCCCTCGCGCTCGTCGTAGGCAGCGAAGGCAGCGGGCTAAGCCGCTTGACGCGAGAGAAGTGTGACTTCTTGATTCGCCTGCCTATGGTCGGCCAGATCGAAAGCCTCAACGCAGCGACGGCCGGCAGCATCGCGCTCTTCGCCATCCGCCAGACGACGCAGCCGACAATCGAACTAGACCGTTGCCGGCAACGGTCTATCCACGAAGGGGCACGAAGGAACACGAAGGGACACCAAGTTCGGGCTGTTTTTTCGTATTCCCTCGCGTTCCTTCGTGGCAGTTCTTCACTTTGGATTCGTCGCTGTGCAATCCTTCGCATTTGGAGTGAACTTTCCGTGCAGACGAACGCCGACGGTCGCGGGATCCATTTCACGATCCTCGATGCTTCTGCGCCGACCTGGAATGCAGAGATCGACCGCTTCGGCGTCGATTTTGATGCATCGAACAACCCCGCTGTTTTCCCCTATCACTTCTTGCAGGCGGTGCTGCCGCGCATCGGTGGACGGATCGTACTCTTTGGGCGCGGCGCCGAGCGCATTGGGGTTGGCTTCCTTTTTCCGTGCGGGCTAACCCATGCTTCCCAATCTACCGCCACAGCCACAGAGCGCATCTTCACCCTTCGCTATCACATTCTTGACCCTGCCATCCCCCATCTTTCAGACAGGTTTCTCGACGATATTGGGCAGGCATTGGGAGGCGCGCAGGTCGTTGGCTATGACCCCAACGCACCTCAAGAATATGCCGCGACGCACCAGTGGTTCGACGGGGTAGACGTCGGTTGCCCAGATCGCGCGGAGGCCGAAGCGATTCGACATCTTCATCAGCAAATCTGGGCCAGCCCACCCGAGTTTCTTTATCCCACCGACATGCACAGCGTGGGCTTTGGGTCGGGCACGTCTTTGGTCGCGCGCGTGGACGGCAACGTGGCTGGCTTCTTGATGGGCTTTGCCAAATTTGATGGTCCATCCTTGCCGGGCGATTGGTCGCAACGCTTCGGCGCCAACCTGCGGCTAGAATCGCAAATCATGGGTGTGCTGCCAGAGTATCGAGGCAAACGCATCGCCCATCTGCTCAAGCGCGTTCAGGGCGCGGCGGCACGCACGCACGGGATCGGCGTAGTCCACTGGACCGCAGACCCCTTGCAGTTCCCAAACGCCGCGCTCAACTTTGGGCTTCTGGGCGCAATCGCCTTCGACTTCTACCCCGACCTCTATCCATTTCGCAACGACCTGAATCGGGTTCACGCGTCTCGTTTTGGGCTGACTTGGCTGGTCGAGACCAGGCGAACGCAACATACCCATGCACGAGCCGAGATCCTGGCGCTCGGCGAACACCCCGAGATCGTTCAGGTCAACCGGGGCTGGAGCCACGTCAACTACTCTGCGAATGCGCCCATGATCGCGATCGAAACGCCGGCCAACTGGACCCAACTTCAACGCGAAGACGCGCCAGAGGCAATCGCGTGGCGCGAGACGACCGACGCCATCTTCGGCCACTACATCGGGCGCAACGCGGGTCAATACGCGATCACAGGCGTCGGCGCGGAGGGGAATCAACGTTTCCTGATCGGAGAACGCGCGGGCGAAGATCTCTGGACAACGCTTGGGGCCAAACCGGAGGAGTAACGCTTCGGGCCGTACGCTTGGGGTGGTACGCTTCGGGCCGTACGCTTCGATCCGTACGCTTCGAGTGGCAAAGAGGTGCAGCAAGAAATCGTAGCTGCTGACTATCGAGCGGTCTCAAGCGCCTCGCTTCTGGGTGCGTCCACCTCCACACGGCCAAAATCCAGTTTGATCAGCCGGTCGGCTTCGCCAAAGTAGCGGTCATCGTGGCTGATCACCACGACCAACTTGCCTCGTCGTCTGAGGGCCGGCAACAACTGGCGGTAGAAGATCTCCTTGAAGCCCGGATCCTGGTTGGCCGCCCACTCGTCGAAGACATAGATTGGCCGATCCTCGATGTAGGCGCTCAGTAGCGCCAATCGACTGCGCTGGCCTTTCGACAGTTCTGTGGTCGAGAAACGTTCATCTTCCACCGAGACCACACCATCCAACTCGAGCATGGCGATATATTCCTTTGCCGACGCATCCACATTGGACCGGTTCAGGCCGTACAGACCCTCGAACAAGAAATAGTCGGCAAAGAGAACCGAGAAATTCTGTCGAAAGTCGTCGAAATCGTCCGCCAGGATCGGCTGGCAGTTGAAGGTGATCTGGCCTTGATCGGGGGGATAGAGACCCGTAAGCACCTTGACAAAGGTGGTCTTCCCGCTGCCGTTGCCGCCGGTGACAAAGACTACCTCGCCCGACCGCAGGTCCAGGTTGAGCGGTCCCAGGGAAAAAGTGCGTCCCTCCGCATCGGAACGATAGGTGTAGACGACGTCGCGCAGCTTCAGGTGGATGTGTGGCGAAGCTTGAGTCGGCTCCACCTGCTCCAGTTCCGAATAGTCTGCGTCGATCAACATGTCCATCGCCGCAATCTTCTTGAGCGCCACCCCGGCATAGCTCCAGAATGGGATCGCATTGAGCAGACCGGCCATCGAACTGCGCATGTAAAGCGCCACCAGTGCATAGGCCACCAACACCTGCGCACTGAGCAGTCCCATCGCATCGAGCACCAGCAGCACCAGAATAAAGACGAAGTAGATCGTGTGCGTCCAACTGTTGCCGATCTCGTAGTAGAAGCGTCCGCGCAGACCTGTGGCCTGGACCCTTTCCGCCTGTGGGCGCAGCACCTCGTCCAGAAAAGCAAGCCGACGCCCTCGGTGCATCTTCAACTCCTTGGCGCCCTCTGTCACCGATCGGAAGTGAATATAGAGTCCATCGCGCGCGTCCCGGTCTGCGGCGAAAAAGCGGACGGCTCGCCGATGGAGCAGCGTGTATCCAAACAACATTGGCGCCATCAGCAGGGAGAGCGCGCCAACCGCCAGCGGGGATAGCCACATCAGATAGAGCAGACAGCCCGCAAGGATGGATGCGCTGATGCAGATTGCGGGGACGCGAATCAAACGCGGCGGTGATGGCAGAGACGTCCTCGTTGAGCGTCGCAAGGAGGCGAGCGACGCCGATCTGTTCGAGGTTCTCCAACGGCGCCGCCAAGATCTCGCGCGCAAGCTGCATCTGAAGCTTGAAGCTCGTCCCCGCCGTGATACGCAGGAGCAGCCATTTGGCCAAGAGATCTAGCCCGGTGACAAGCAAGATCGCCAGCAAAAACAGACCCACCGTCTGAAGGTGGGTCGGTACTGGATCGTTGAGCCTCCGGCTTACCAACGCGATCAGCAGAGCGCTGCTCAGGCCGGCCGCCAGACTGACCACAACCGAAAGTACAAGCGTACCCTTGGAAGAGTCCCACAGAAATCTGAGAAGTGTCACGCCGATTCAGCTCGATTGTCGTTCGGGCATTACGAAGCCTCGGATAGGTGTTGAATAATCATCGGGCGTCCAGAGGGTTGCCCCCTTGCCGAAATCAGATGTTTTCAATTATCCCTGCCCATAGTCGATCATCCAGCGGTCGATCACCCGTCGCATCGTAGCTGCGATGACTTCGACATTCTCATCCTCCAAGAGAAGACTGGTGTGGTCTGTGTTGGGAAACTCAACCTTTTCTACCCCATGTAAGGCAATGTCATCCCAATGATTCGCCACAGCATAGTTTGCATACTCTGTGCTTTGGAGGAGAATGAGGCGTCCCTCAAATGGCTGAGCCTTGTAGGACTTTTGTGCACGTACATGCGATTCCCAGACTTGGTCTTTTGCGCTGCCTTGTGCAAGCCCCAAATGCAGTAGACGTATTCGCAGACGCCTGATTTTATACCGCAAAAAGCGTTTTAGATATGGGCCCACTTTACGGTTATGCACATGGAGTCCAAGACGCTGTCGATAATATGCCATGTCTCGCTTGGGTCTTTGCCATGTCG
>JAAUPU010000466.1 GCA_012032975.1 Caldilineaceae bacterium
TGCAGCTTCGTGGATAGTTATTTTCTTGCAATGGCTTAGCAGGCCCAACATGCCGCCTCCCTCTGGCACAGGAATGGCGACGCCCATTGCGCCCAATTGTTTGACAAAGCGCAATGGATCAAATAGGATGGCATCACCAATCCAACTCGACTGATAGAGGACAAACGGAAAGCCAAAGGACGAGGTGCATGGCGCTGCTACCAATCATAAATTCGGGCGACCCGAATGATGGGATATTACACAAGCCGGCAAAGCGGGTGCGACAGTTCGACTCGAAGTTACATCAATTGCTGGATGATATGCTGGAGACGATGCGGGAGGCGCCAGGCGTAGGGCTGGCCGCGCCACAGGTCGGTGTCGACCTACGCGTCACGGTTGTGGAATACCCGACCGATGAGGATGACCCCGATGGTTCGTTGCGGGTCTACGAGTTGATCAACCCTGAGATCATCAAGAGCAAAGGCTCTGAGTTGGGCGAGGAAGGCTGTCTGAGTATGCTCGGGCTGACCGCCGATGTGGAGCGAGCTACCTATGTGTTGGTGCGTGCCCAGGATCGGCATGGCAAAGAGAGCCGGATCAAAGCGTATGATTGGCTCGCCCGTATCTTTCAGCACGAAATCGACCACCTGCACGGGGTGATGATGACCGATCGAGCTGAACAGGTCTATCGCATGGTCAAGCGCGCGGATGGTGAGTTTGAGGCCGTGCCCATCGAAAAATCAGCGGTTCGAGTCGCCGCGGCTGTCAGATAGGCCCGCGGCCAATCCCGGCCGTTGCTCTCGTCCCCAAATTCCAACAAAAAGGTGGGCGCTGAATTCAGGCGCCCACCTTTTTCTACCAAATACGGCACTCATTCGCTGCTCGTTCGCCGGATTTGGGTCAATTCTGAATGGTCACGGTCACCTGGCAGGGGGGTGGGAAATTGCCGGTCTGATCCACGACGATGACGCGCAATGTGTACACGCCGTTTGCGAGACCTCGCGTGTCCAGGTTGCCAAGCAGACCGCCCTGCACCTGGGCATTTGCTCCATCGAAATAGACAAAAACCACCACCGGCATCCGCGCCGGCGCATATTCCAATTTGTAGTATTGAAACGTCTCGTGGGTCGCGGTTCCCGTGACGCCGACGACGCCTGACAACACCTGATTGACGCCAGGCGATGTCAATATCGAACGGCCATCGGCGCAGACCGCTGCGACGACCGGTGGTGGTTCCGGCACCGGCGTGTCTTCCGGCGGGATCGGTGTGTCGGTCGGCAAGGGCAGCGGCGTATTGGTTGGCGGAGGCAGCGGTGTGTTGGTCGGCGGCGGTGGCGGCGGCTCGGTGGGCGGTGGCGGTGGCTCCGTTGGGTCGGTGGTACAATGGTCGGAGTCTCGGTGGGCGGCGGCAGCACAGGGAGTGCACTGTTTGCATCCGCGACTTGTGGATTCCCCGTCGAGCCGTCGGTCGCACCGCCCTCAGTTGTGCCGCCCCCTTCATTGGGCGAAGAGCCGGCCACGTTCTCCGAGTTGACGATTCCTGCCGACAGGTCCGGTGTCGCCGTCGCCGGCTCGCTTTCCAGAGCGGCTGCCACGCGCGTCCCCACGCCTTGCGTCATCGCGCCGATCGGCCCACGCAACGCGTTGAGTCCCCAGATCACGAAAAGCACCAGCAGCAGTCCACTCACAATGGCAAAGAATGGACCTAGGCGAATTTCGCGCCGTTCCAGTTCGTCGCTTTCGTCCTTGAGATTGACTTCTTTGGGTCGATAATCCACCTGACGAACGGGTGGCAACGAGGAACCAGCGCTGGTGTCGTATAAGGTGCGGGCCAGGCGTTCATCCGCGACCGCGCGGCGACGCTCCATGACCTCCATCGACTCCATGCCAAGATATTCGGAGTAATTGCGCAGGAAACCACGACCCACGATTTTCGCCGGGCAGTAGGCTCCACTCGTCCGCTTCCAAAGCGGAGAGGTACTTCTGCCGAATCCGGGTGGCGACTTCGGCTTCCGCCAACGACACCCCCAGAGCTTCTCGGCGCTCGCGCAGCATCGCCCCCAAGGCGTGAACCGAAGCGGATCCGTTCGCGCCGGCGGCAGACGATCCAGGTTCTGAGTTGGCGTCAGCGTCTCTTCGTGGATTGTAACTATACATTGCGGCTATTCATACGGCTCCAGCGATCTCACCGTGATTGATGTCAACTTGACAGTCTAGCGTGCGCGAAATCCTTTGTCAATTCCTGGTAAATCCAGAATCCAGGCTGGCCAGAGCCGCCACATTCGGCCCGCTGATCTGCCCGCATACTTTTTGTCCCTACTTTGAACCTACGTGTTGCGAACCAAGTTGACAGCCGGCAACCCTACGCTACAATAGCGTGGGTGGGTTTCAGCGCAGTTTGGACTGCGCGCTGACGGTCTCGGGCAAGAAGGGTTCTTTGTGCGGCGAAAATCGATCCGACGTATCCAACGCATATTTATGACGATTGGTTTCGTGGCCTTGCTAGGCATCGGGCTGATCGTTGCCCGCGTCTTTGGCTTTGGCATGCCCGGTCTAAATGGCGTTGCGCCACAAGGGCTGGTCAGCGCGGTCTTCGACAAACAGATATCCCTGATCAGCGGCCACGCAGGTTCTGACTCTGGCGCAATCTGCTCGGACAGCAATGGGCAGCTTCTCCTGACCGAAGCGGACGTGAACGCATCCATCGCCGCACAGGTGGCCGAGCGCCTGCGCCGCGCTGGGGCGGACGTCCTGGTGCTGGAAGAATTTGACGACCGACTGACGGGTCTCCATGCAGACGTGCTGCTCAGCCTTCATGCCGACAGTTGCATTGACGCCAGCGGTTACAAGGCGGCGCGCCACTCCAACAGCCCGATCGCCGGCATCGAAGACCGGCTGTTGGCCTGCATCGACCAACACTATGGCCCAACCACGGGGCTGCCCCGTCACCCCAACACAGTGACTCATGATATGACCCGCTATCACGCCTTCAACCGGGTGGCGGCAACCACACCGGCCGCAATTTTGGAGATGGGCTTTCTCGGGGGCGACCAGCAATTGCTGACCCGTGATTCAGCGCTCGCTGCGGCCGGTATTGCCGACAGCCTGCTCTGCTTTCTGGCCGACGCCCCCGCCAACTGAAACACCGTGACCATCCTCGCGTTCCACGCAGCGCAAATCCGAACAGGGGATCGCCAGTGCAGCCACATGCCGAAATGATCGACCCCAACAATCAAGCCCACATCGCCGCGGTTGCAGAACTCTGGAACATTGCCTGTGGACCGGAGTTGAGCATCAGCGTCGCACAGGCTCGCCAATACCTGATCTCTCTTCCAGAATCCGGTGAAACCCAACAGCAGAGCGGACAGCTATTCTGGCGCAAACAGCAACCGATCGGTTTTGTATTGGCCAGTTGTCTGCCCGTCCGCGATCGATTGGAGGTGAGCAGAGTTGGGTGGATCAATGGATTGGCTGTGGCGCCGGCATGCCAACACCAGACAATCGGCGCGCAGCTGTTGGCGTGGGCCGAACAGTGGCTGGCCGACCAGAATTGTCAATCGATCTACCTGGGTGGCGGTCAACGCTCTTTCACAGCAGGTCTACCCGTTGAACTCGCCTCGTCTGGTTTCTTCGAGAAACAGGGCTATGGCAGATCGTCGGTTGATCCAAACGTCTGGGATGTCGCAGCCAATCTGGCAACCTATACCCCGCCCGCCGTTGTGACCGAGATCGACGGTGTGGTGCGGCCTGCCCAACCCCGTGATGCCGATGCGTTGCAGCAATTTCTGCACCACGAGTCTCGTGGGAGCGGACAGCACGAAATGGAAGAGTTTCTGCGGATCGGCGGTCGTCTCTCGGACTATATGTTGCTGTGGACATCGAAGGGCGTCGAGGGCTGTTGCCGGCTGACCTTTCAGGACTCACCGGAACGAATGGAACGTCTCTTCCCCTATCGATTGCCGCGACCGTGGGGGCATGTCGGTGAGATCGTTGTCCGCCCGGCGCGGTCAGATCCCAGCTTTCGCGCCGCGCTGCTGGACGCTGCCCTGCGTCGTCTCCATAACAACGGCGTCAACGGCTGTATGATCGACCGCGTCACCCAGCCGGATTGGTATATCGACTTTGGCTTTGAACCCC
>JAAUPU010000467.1 GCA_012032975.1 Caldilineaceae bacterium
TTCTCAAGATCGAAGTTCGTAAATGTCTTGGGATCCTTGTCTGCCCAAATATGCTCCGGCAGGATCACCTGATGGTTCTCGTGACCCAGCGCGAGGTTGCTTTGGAACCAACGCGGCCCCGGCTTGTTCAGCGTAATGAAGACGGTGAGATCATCGAGGCATTCGACGCTCTTCAGCCATTCTTCGTAGATATAGGCATAGGTGAATTCTGGGGCATTGCCTTTCAACAGTTCCAGCGTAAATTTCACATCGTCGCAGTTAAATGCTTCGCCGTCCGCCCACTCCACGCCTTCGCGCAAATTGACGGTGATCTCTGTGTAGTCGTCGTTGTATTCAAAGCTTGTCGCCTGCCAGGGAACGAGTTCTCCTGTGTTCAGGTTGGTGTACATCAGCGCTTCGTAGATCGCCTTGCTGCCCATGTGGCGCTGATTTTGGTTGCCGGTCTGGTAGATGTGCCAGTCTTCGGGATTGGTCAGCGGACCGTATCCCCACGGAGTATGATGAGCGTACGGTCGCGTGGTACGCCGCCGCTCTCTTGTGGCACACAGGCGGTGACCAAAATCGTCACGCCAATGCATAACAGGACAAACAGGAAGCGGGAGCGAATCCAGCGCATGTGGGTTTCCTTTCTCATGGAGAAATCGTTATGGATTTGGTCGAAATGGGGAAGGTACAGGTGGAATTATATTCGCTTGGCGACCCGATTGTCAATCGCCGGAATAATCAAGTTGTGATGACTGTTCAAGCAGTGGGTACGACTGGATGGGCATCATCCACAAGCATCAAGGCGCAACCCCGGACCGATTCGCCTGGCTGGCCGGCGTGAGGTCAAACTTGGTCTCGTGGCCGTGGAAAAAGCGATCGAACTCCTCCACCATCAGGCCAAAGAATGGGTTTCGCTCCCCTTGGGCGCGTCGGCCAGCAGTGTGCGGGGTGACAAATGCATTGGGCAGGTGGCGGATCTCGCTCTCCTCTGGAATCGGCTCTGGATCCCAGACCTCAAGCCCGGCGGTGATGTCATTGCGTTTGAGACGGGCGATCAGCGCGGCCGAGTCCACAATCGCACCGCGCGAGACGTTCACAAATGCGGCCCCCGGCTGGATCAACTCGATTTCGCGTGCGCCGATCATCCCCCGCGTCTTCGGTGTCAGCGGTGCAAGGCAGACGACGACATCACATTGCGAGAGTACGTTGTCAAGCGAGGTCTGCAAGAAACCGAGCGCGTCCGCCATGTCGGGTGAGAGATAGGGATCGTGCACCCATATCTCCACATCGAATGGCCGGAGCAGTTGGATGAGTCGGCGACCCATGTTGCCGCAACCAATCAACCCCACGCGCCGACCGGTCAGCGGGCCGCGATAGGGTGTGAGGTTTTGATCCGGAGGCAACCCAGCGATTATCCGGCGAAACTGCGCGCCAATATTGCGCAATGATATCAGGATCAGGCCAAGCGCCCATTCGGCAACGGGATAGGAGGATGCGTTTGTCGTATCAACGGTGCGGATGCCGCGTGCCCATGCCGCTTCCAGGTCGATCCGGGCTGCGAAGCGGTCGCCTTCCAGCTCCCCGATGATCTTGAGCCGTGTCGCCTTGTCGAGGATGGCGCCATCGATGCAAGGCGCCCCGTGACAGACGATCAAACCATCAACCTCTGCAATACGTTCGCTCAGAGCGGCAATCGTCGCCGGATCGTCGTTCGCCCGGTCGATGCCCCAGCCATCACATTCCAGCCACTCGTATTCTGCAAATGCGGCCAACCGCTCGATCTGCGTGTCGTCGATCACCCGGTCGTAGGCGCGGTGACTGAAGGCCATTAGGATTTTCGGACGTGGATCGGACATGATGTTCTCCAATTCCGCGAAGGCACGACGGTTCACGAAGACGACCGCTCAGCTTTGCAAGAAAAACTTGTCACGAATTTCTCGAATCAAGCCAGAAGAAATTCGTCTAATTTGTGCAATTCGTGGCGGTGCTTGAGCAGTTGCTCACGAACAACAAGAACGAATGGCGTCGATCTATTCGCCAACGGCCGGCAACACAACGCCGTCGGCGACGCGCTCTTGCCAGCGACGGATGATCCCAGTCATCTCGACCACGCGGTCACTCTGATCTGGGTCATCGAAGCGGTTTATCATCTCGTGGGGATCCTGGTTCAGATCGTAGAGTTCACAGCGATCCGCGCGGCAGAGGTTTAGTTTCCAGCGGTCGGCTGAGACCATGCTGCGCCAGGCACTTGCCATGGACGGGTTCACCTCCGCTTCACCGGGTATGGGATGGCCGTCCGCCCGTTCCATTCGATGAAGACATCGTTGTCCGCCAGGGAGTGCTCGCCGTTCAGCACAGCTACGCGGCTCTCTCCCTGAAGATGCGCGGGGATGGGCTGTCCCATCAGATCGAGGAGCGTCGGCAGCAGGTCGATGTGGCTTACGTTCCCAGGAATCAGCTTCTGCTCGCTTCCCCGACGCGGGTCGCGGATCAACAGCGGGACGCGCACCGATTCTTCGTACAGCACACACTTGCCCAGGATGCCGTGGTCGCCCGCCATCTCGCCGTGATCGCTGGTGAAGACGACGATGGTATTCTCCGCTTGGCCGCTCTCCTCCAGCGCGGCGAGGATCTTCCCAACCGATCGATCGACAAGCGACACATTACCCCAGTAGCGCGCCCGCACCGCGCGCCAGCCAGCCTCCGTCCGCAGGTCGAACCCATACTCCTCGGATTCCATGTAGTAGGCGGCCATGACGCGGTTCAGTACCGAAGCGTTGGCCTCTGGCTTCTGCAAGAAGTGCGGCCCGACTGGAAGCGTGGCCGGGTCGTACAGGTCGTTCAACGGACCGGTGTGGGGCGGATGGGGTTCCAGGTAGCTGACGAAGGCGACGAACGGCTGGTCGCCGCGGTTGCGAATGAAGTCTGCCGTGCGCTCGCCCAGGAAGGCGGCTTTGGTCAATTCCTCTGGCAGGCTCGCCTCGAAGTGGCGCGAGAAGACGCGCTGACCAAGCAATTCCCGGTCCGGCTCAAGCCCCTGTTCGATGAGAAAGTGATGGTAATCGCTCAGCTGGTCGAGCCGTTCGGCGGTCGAATAGTGGGCGCGGTAACTGTCCTCGCTGCCCACCCATTCATCGAAGCCACGCTGCGCAAAGATCTCGTCGCCCAGGTGCCATTTGCCAAGCCACGCGCACTGGTAATCGTCGTCCACCAGTTCGGCGATGGTCGGAATCTCCTCTGGCAGGCGGATGTTGCACGCAGGTACGCGCGCCGTGTGTGGGTATGTCCCCGTGAGCAACGTCGCACGGGAAGGGCTGCAGACCGGTTGCGAGACGTAGGCATTCTCGAAGACGAAGCTCTCCTCCGCCAGCCGGTTCAGGTTGGGCGCCTGGATGTGGGTATTGCCATAACATGCAAGGGAATCGGCGCGCTGCTGGTCGGTGAGGATGAAAAGTAGGTTGGGCTTGCTCATGTTCGTTCGCTCCATTTGTAGGCGCGTCGCGCGTTCTCGCTGAACACTTTGGCTTCTGCGGAGGGCGGTTTGGTTGCAACATAGGCTTGAGCCAAATGCAGAACATCGGCATAGCTTCGGCCGCTTCGATCAGACACCGGCCAATCGCTTCCGAAAATCATCCGATCCTCGCCGAACGCATCCCAGAGCAAGTCCAGATAGGGGGCATAATGGCCAACATCCGTTGGCGCGGGTCGAATCGTGCAGCGCAGATCCATCATGCCGGACAGTTTGCAGTAAATATTCGGATACTCCGCGGCAGCGCGCAGGGCGGGCAGCCAATCGTCCGTCGCGCCATCCTTGATCCGCGGCTTGGCAAGATGATCGATCACCATGGCAGGTTCGGCAGCTCGCGCCCAAGCGTGGCCGCGTGCCGCAGATGCTTGACGTAGAATAGCAGATCGAACGGCACGTGATGCTTTTCAAGCACCTTGAGTCCGCGGAGGATCTCCGGCCGCACGGCGAAGTCGTCATCGGGCTCATCTTGAATGACGTGACGTACGCCGACGAACTTGGGGTGGTCCTTAAATTCCAACAATTGTTCTTCGCAATTCTCGGCCGCCAGATCGACCCAGCCGACAACACCCGCGAGCCACGGCGTTTGTT
>JAAUPU010000468.1 GCA_012032975.1 Caldilineaceae bacterium
GACCAGCCGCGGCGTGTAGCCGACTGCGATGCCGCGCTCCCTGGCATCTTCCAAATGGATGTGGTCTACGCCGACGCCGAAGTTGCTGATCACGCGCAGATTGGGCATTTTGTCCATTAGATCGCCCTTGATGCGTGGATGGCCATAGACATAAAACCCATCCACTTGTTGCAAAATGGCCGGGTCCGTTTCGGGTCCGTCCCAGACGATCACGGTGCAGTCGTCGCCCATCATTTCGAGGATCTGCGGGTTGAGTTCGGTATTGGTGAGAATCGTGTAGGACATAGTATCTCCTGTTGGTTAGGGTGGCGAGAGCACAATATACCAGATTGAGATCAGAATCAGGAAACGTTTGCATTCCCTTTGCCGTCGGTTGACAGCCTGTTGGAATCCGAGTAGAATCTACCCAGACAAAATGGTCAGACCATTTTGCCAAGCTCCCAATGTGGTACCAAACGACCGCCCATCGTACACACTCACTTCCGACCTATCGCACCCAGGTTACCCCTATTCATATTTTCGACGGTCTGGTCCTGTGCGTCGTTGAATCGGTCTGGCATTCGCGCCAGCAGTCGAAGATCTTAGCAGCGTTCAGACCCAGCATAGAAGGAGGTCGCCGACGGACAGCAGAGGGTCACGACCCGACTGGTTAGATTCACCCGCAACTTGCACTTCTTTTCACACAACACCCAAGGAGAACCAGAATATGTCGAAAACGATCTCAAGACGTGGATTTCTGAAGATGAGCGGCGCAGTGGCCTCGCTTGGCGTGCTGGCTGCGTGTGCAGCGCCGGCATCGCCTGCGGCCGCTCCCGAGGCTGGCAGCGATAGCGCGGCCAGCGCTGGTGCAGACTCCATCAACCTGATCTGGGACACCTTCCGCGCCCCCGGCACCGGTTGGAACGAGGAGCGTATCGAGACCTTTGCCGAGATGTACCCCAATGTGGCCATCGAGTTCCGGCCCCTCACCGGTTCGAGCCAGCAGGACAACTACGGCAAGATGTATGCCATGCAGGCCGCGAACGACCTGGGCGACATCGTCGCCTTCGACCCCTCCCATTTCCACTTCTGGCGCGCCATCGACAAGGGCATCATCGCTCCGATCCAGGAGTTGGCCGATGCCGACAACCTGGATCTCAGCCAGTGGTTCGAGCAGTTCATCACGATCCAAAACTATCAGGACCAACTGTACGGCCTGCCGAGTTGGGGTTGGGCCGGCCATGATACGCTGGTGACAAACGCCGTCCAGTTCCGCGACGAGGGTATCGAACTACCAGACCCGACCGGTCATGATACCTCGTTTGATACAATCGCCGAGTGGGCGCACAAATTCTACACCGACGGGGAACGTTTTGGTCTGGCGATCAACAATGGCGAGAGCTTGCAAGTGGTGTTGACACGCGCTTTCAACGGCGAGCTGATCAATGAAGAGGGCACGAAGTGTCTGATCTTGGAAAATGAAAACTCCCAAGCAGCCTATCGCTGGCTCTATGACCTGGCTGTGGTCGACAAGGTTCTTCCATCTTTGAGTGGTGACTTGAACGCTGCTTCCGCTCAGTTGGAAGGCAAGGTAACGATGAATTGGGGCGGCTCGCTCAATACCCGCAACTTCAAACGAGACATCACCGACGAATCGATCGCTGAAGCGTCGCAGATTCTCTTCCCCACCCGCGAGGATGGCAAGTTCCCCAGCCAGATCCGTGGCGGCACCTGGAACATGCATGCGGACACCGACCATCCCCAGGAAGTCTATGAATTCCTCAAGCACATCACTTCCACCGACGGCTGCTATGGCTTCAACCTGACAGCCGGTCAAGGTGCGTTGGTGCGCCCCGATGTCCTGGCGCTGCTGATCGCGGAGGATCCGGTCCACGAGTGGTTCATTCCGAATCTGGAAAATGGCATCCCGGCATATGCGCCCGCTAATTCACGCGGACGCGAGTACACTGACGCCCTTTCCCAGTGGATGACTTTGCTGATGGACCCGGATCAACCGGTCGAATTCGAGCAGGGTCTCGAAGATCTGGCCAACAATGTCCAGGCTGTTTTGGATATGGAGCCAGCCTAAGTTTTGGGTGAAACGTAGAGATTGAAGACTGGAATGTCGAAGACATGGGGATCTCTCCCGAGTCTTCGACATTCGGTCTTCGTGTGGAGGATAAATAGACCTGATGGCAGCCACCGCAGCGACGCCCCAAACCAAAAAAGCACCCCGTTGGACCAGACGCAAACGGCGAGAAAATTTCTACGGATACCTCTTCCTGACGCCCTGGCTGATCGGTTTCTTTGGCCTCTTCTTGGGACCAGGGATCGCCTCACTTTTCTTGAGCACAACCAAATATGATGTCATCAGCGCACCTGAGTTCATCGGCGCGGCCAACTATGTGAAGATGTTCACCGCGGACGAACTCTTCTGGCCGTCGCTGGGTCGTACCTTCTACTTTGCGCTGCTGGCCGTGCCGCTCAGCGTCGCCGGTTCCATGTTCCTTGCCATTCTGCTCAACCAGAAGCTGCGCGGCGTCTCGGCCTATCGCACCCTCTTTTTCATGCCGTCGTTGGTGCCGTTGGTGGCCTCGGTCGTGCTCTTCAAGTGGCTACTGAATGCTGACTTCGGCATCGTCAACCAGGCATTGCGCGAACTGGGCATGGCCGACCCGCCGGGCTGGTTCACCGAACGTGCCTGGGCGATCCCGTCGCTGGTGTTGATGCGGCTGTGGGCCAGCATCGGTGGTACACAGATGATCATCTTCCTGGCCGGTCTGCAGGGAATACCTGAGTCGCTCTACGACGCAGCGGACATCGACGGGGCCAATTCATGGCAGCGAACCCGCCACGTCACGATTCCACTGCTGACGCCGACCATTTTCTTCAATTCTGTGTTGGGCATCATCGGCGCATTGCAGACCTTTGCCGCGGCCTTCGTCGCCACCGAGGGGGGGCCAGGCTTTGCGACCTGGTTCTTCAGCCTGCATATCTGGAAGCATGGGTTTGACTACTGGAACATGGGCTATGCTGCATCGCTGGCCTGGTTCTTCGCCCTCATCATCGTGACACTCACGGTCTTTCAGATGCAGCTTTCCAAACGCTGGGTCTTCTACTACGGGGAGTAGCCGACTATGGCGACATCGACCGAAACAGCCACACGCAGCGGCACAGTGACCATCGATCGGACCACGTCCGATTCGGTGCGCAAACAGCGCCGGGTGCGCAAGACCATCACCTATATTGCGCTGACCATCACCGGGCTAATCTTCGCGTTTCCACTCTATTGGACTGCCTCTAGCTCCCTTCAGACCTGGCAAGAATTGCGTTCCTTCACGCCCCATCTCGTGCCGGCGTCGCCTCAATGGCAGAACTATGTGGACGTCTTCACGACGGTTCCCTTCGCACGCTGGATGGCCAACAGCTTTCTCATCGTGGCGATCACGATCCCGGGAACGATCATCACATCGACGTTGACCGCCTACTCCTTCGCCCGCTTCAACTTCGTCGGCAAGAACGTCTGGTTCATTTTGATGCTGGGCACCATGATGATCCCGGCCACGGTGACGTTGATTCCTCAATACTTGCTCTGGTTCAAGCTGGGCTTCATCAACACCTACGTGCCGCTGACCATCGGTTCCTGGCTCGGCGGCAGCGCGTTCATGATCTTCCTGTTGCGCCAGTTTATTTTGACCATCCCGCGCGATCTGGATGAGGCAGCCACCATGACGGCGCCGGCCCCTTCCGCATCCTGGTGAGGGTGATCATGCCGCTGATGAAACCGGCGTTGACCACGGTCGCTATCCTTCAATTTCTCAACGAATGGAACGACTTCTTTGGCCCGTTTATCTACCTCAACCGCCAGCATCTCTACACCGCGGCGGTTGGCATCCGTTATTTTCAGTACATCCCGCTGGAAACCACCGACCCCCGCGACCATCTGCTCATGGCCGCAGCCGCGATCATGACGATTCCAGTATTGATCCTCTTTGCTTCGGCGCAGCGCTACTTCATCTCCGGCGTGGTGCTGAGTGGCTTGAAGATCTGAACGAATTCGCCTTGTCAATACAAGCAGAAAATAGAGGGACGCCCCGATCGGGCGTCCCTCT
>JAAUPU010000469.1 GCA_012032975.1 Caldilineaceae bacterium
AGCGCGTCGCGCTTGAAGCCGATGGCGCGCCCCTGCCGTTGACGGTTGGCGAGGATGGTGTCATCAGTGCGAAAATCACCATGCCGGCCGACTCGCGCGCGCTGCTTCGTCTTCAGTATGGATTTGATCTGGCCGATCCGTTGCTGCCTGCACTGCGCTATTCGCCGCTGCTGGTGCGGGCCTGGCCTGGCTCGATCAGTATGGCCGTTCAGCTTGTGCCTTCCCAGGAGATCGCGGCAGAGAGCCAGTTGCGAATCGAACCAGCAGATTGGTCCTTCGAGCCGATAGCGGGTTCGACCGATGCCCAGATTCGCTGGCTCTACGATGGCCGCGTTCCAGGCCAGACATTTCTCTTCCAGTTCATCGCGCCGGCGGTCTGGCGCGATCTGCAAAGCTTGGAGCAGTCAGCGGGAGCGGACGCGGATATCGCGACATACAACGCGCTGGGCAACCTCTACCGCCGCCTCTATGAAGCAGCGGTTGGGCAAGAAGGCGGGCACAGCGAACGCTTCTATGCTCAGGCGCTTGCGGCGTACACCGAAGGCATCACGTTCGCGGGAACAGATGGAACAGCCAAACCTGAGCGAGCGTCTCTGCATACTGGCCTGGCGCAACTCTATCGTGCCAGAGTTCTCAGCGCGACCGGCTCCGTGGCAAATGGCTATGCCGGTTTGATGGCCGATGAAGCGGCAGCCGCACTCGCCCTGCTGCCTGCCGACGCAGCATCCCGTAGCGAACTGGAGCAATGGCAGGCGGAGGGCCTGCGCCTGCGGCTTCAGGATGCGCGCGAAGCACGCGATTGGTCAGCGGCCATCAAATTGCTGGATCGGTTGGCGCAATTGCCCGCCGATGCCGCCGACCCGGCTGTACTCGCCGACCAACGGCAGGATGTCATGGTCCAGCAGGCGTTGCAGCTACTGGAACTTGACCAGCGCGAGGCGGCTATGGCCGTTGCGGGCGAGCAGTTGACTTCACAAGATTTGTTGCCACCAGAAAACACACGGACGCTTTTCGCAAGCTGGGACGTCACCACGACACTAACACTGGATCGAGCAAGCATCGAGCTTGTAGGCGTTACTTATGCCGACCGCCACGACGCGGCGCGAGAGGCAGCCTTGGAGCTTGTCGACAACTGGCAGACGGCGCTTTCTGCAGAGGAGCGGCGCGCATATCAGGTCGATTTGGATGAACGTGTCCCGGCAAATGGTGCAAGCGGAGCCATGACGCTGCGCGTTGAATTCCCCAGCGATATGACAGCTTTGGCATTGGCGCGGTCGCTGCCATCTCAGGCAGATTGGGCACTCTTGCGCACGCTGCTGCTCGAAGTTAGCCCACATCAGAGTGTCAAGCGCGGCCTGCTTTGGCAAGAGGTGACGTTGTCGCAGCCGTTGGACCTTGCTACCACCGGTGAGCAGTGGAAGAACATGGCCGCCAACTTGACCCGCCAGGCCGATCTCTTTGAGTTGCAGGCGCTTCTGTCAACCCGGCAGATGCAGCGGCCAGTGAGGCAGCTCTGGCGGCGCGTGTCAAGGCGGTCAATTTCCGCGCTGCCGCGCACGAATGGCAGAGTTTGATGCGCAATAGCACAGTGCTGACCAGCTTTGTCCGCGGTGGCGGCCTGCCGGCGGTGGGGCAGCGGCAGGCGGATGCCCATACCTGGTTGACGACGGTGACGACGCCTTCACAGGTGCTGGAATTGCAGACGCAGACCATGAATAGCCTGCGTCTGATCTTGTTTGGACTCTTTACACTGGCCTGTCTTTTTCTGCTGGCTGGTCTGCTCTGGCGACTGATGGCATGATGCGAAGCGGGTTTCAGACTGAAGGGTGGACGAATCCGCCTGTGGGCACACTCACTTGATGAAGCTCCAATTGGGAATCGGGTAACAACTATGGCCAGCACAACCGGCGCCAAGCCAACTTATCAATTTCGCTATGCGGACAGCGTCTACTTCTACGACGGCAACCTGTTCAACAGCATTATCGTTGCGTTACTCTATCTGATCGTCGCGACATCTTTGGATGCGGCCGGCTATGTGAGCAGCCTGGCGCTGTTGGTGCGAGTCACGCTGGGCGCGCTGAGCCTCAGTTTGCTCATGTCCTACAGCCGGTTCGACGGCTTCTTTGCCCTTTCCCATAGTCTGTTTACGGGCTTGGCGTGGATCTTGTTCTTGATGACGGGGCTTGTCAGCGCGGTCGAGATCGAGCCATTGGCTGCCAATGGCGTGACCGAGCTGCAGGCGAAGGCCTACTTCGTGCTGCTCCGCTGGCTGAACTGGCTCGACGCCGCCATCAACAACACCCCCAATGAAGACAACTATATCTTCGTCTTCGAGATCAGCTTTCTGGTCTGGTGGTTGACCTATCTTGGGGTTTGGGCCATTTTTCGCTATGGATACACCTGGCGTGCGGTCACGCCCGCGGCGGTCGTTCTGCTCATCAACACCTATTATGCACCCAAGTCGATCCTGGGTTTTCTCGTGGTCTTCTCCCTGTTGGCGCTGGTGCTGCTGATTCGCACCAATCTCTCTGAGCAGCAACTGCGCTGGCGGGAGCAACGCATCTATTTTAGCCAGGACATCGCCCTGGACTTCTTGCGCAGCGGCTTTATGTTCAGTGTGATGGTGCTGGCGTTGGCCTGGCTGGTGCCGGGTCTGGGTCGGAATTTGCAGGTTCGGCAGGTGCTGGCTCCGGTCAACGAGCGGCTTCAACAGACCACCGAGCGTTTTAACCGACTCTATCAGGGGCTGAACCGACAGGCCAGGCCGGCGGCGTCCACTTTCGGTCGTTCATTGACATTGGGCGGCGCTCGCAATGTGACAGACAGAGCCGTCTTCCAGGTCCAAACGAACAGGGGACGTTACTGGCGGGCCGTTGTCTATGATACCTACACAGGTCGGCAATGGCTGAACACTGCCGATGAGGAACAGGAGTACAACGCCGACCAATCCTTGCCAGTTGCCAACTGGGCCTTGCGAGAGCCGCTCAGCCAGACCATCACTTTGCTGGCCTCGACAGGCAATATCGTTCTTGGCGCGCCGGACATGTTGCAGGCCAGTGTCCCAATTGCCGCGCGGTCCGCGAGATCACATATGCGCCGGCCACCCAGGTTATGTCTGAAGACGCGCTCGGTCCCCAGAGCGCATTGGAGATCGCGCTGGCCCGCTCCCGCGTGCCACTGGAAGCCGGCGATTCCTACTCGGTGCTTAGCCGTCAAACCGTTGTGGACGAGAGATCGATGGAGAGTGCCGGGACTTCCTACCCGGCAGAAATCGTGGATCAATTCCTCCAGCTACCGGAAGATCTGTCACCCCAAGTGGTCCAACTGGCCCAGGATGTAGCGGGCAATTACACGACGCCATTTGCCAAGGCCCAGGCGACAGAAAACTTCTTACGCCAATATACCTACAATGATGAGATCGCCGCGCCGCCGCCAGATCAGGATCCACTCGAGTATTTCCTCTTCGACATTGGCGAAGGGTATTGTGATTATTACGCCACCTCGATGGTTGTGATGTTGCGTAGCCAGGGGGTGCCAGCGCGCACGGCCAGCGGGTATGCAGAGGGAACCTTTGACGAAGAGACCGGTCTATACGTGATCACCGAACGCGACGCGCACACCTGGGTCGAAGTCTACTTTCCCGGATACGGCTGGATCGAGTTCGAACCAACGGCTGGCGAAAGCGAACTGAATCGTCCTAGCGGCGACGAACCCGCCCCCTTGCCATCCGGGGGAAATCTGCCCGATTCGGACCCCTATTCAGAATTCCCAGATCCCTTTTCGGATGAGGCGATGAATCAAGGGCTGGATTCGATGCCCGAGGAAGAGTTGCTGGCCGCCAATCAATTTGCGACGGCATCGCGGCAGCGATGGTGGACCTGGGTGCTCTTGACGCCGATCGTGCTCTTGATCGGCCTCTACATCATCTGGCGCAGCCGACTCTTTGGCCCCACAGCGTTTGTGCCAGAAATGGCGCCCATCTTCTACGACCGACTGGTCAGATGGGCCACGCGGATCGGGATCAACCTTCAGCCTGAACAGACACCCTACGAACAAGCTGCCTTTATGAGGCGCGCGTTGCCAGAGG
>JAAUPU010000470.1 GCA_012032975.1 Caldilineaceae bacterium
CTCCTCGACCAAACCGAGCTTAGTCCAGGACGTCATCGCTCAACGGTTCGCCAGCCACGCGAATCACCGGGTTTTCACCCCGCGGTCCACTCTCGACAAGATTGTTGGCGCTGACATAGACCAGGCGTCCATCGACCGGAGACACGTCAAAATCGGTCACCGGCTGCGACTCGTTGGTGATCGTTGCCTGCGTTTGACCGTCCGCCTCAAGCCGCACGATCTGACCATCGCCGCTGATGAAATAGACGGGCGAGGTCAGGATTGCGACCTCGTCAGCATCTGTGGCGCTGGAAGCCACGTCGGTCGCGGCGCTCTCATCCGTGGCTGCTGGGCTGTCTGGAACCGGCGTGTCCGCGGGCGCTGGCTGTGCGGCTTCCGGCTGTGAGGCGGCTGCCGTCTGGGTCAGCGCAACCGCAACCGCGACATCGGTGTCGCTGTCCCCACCGGAGCGCCCGCACGCTGCGACAAACAGCATCATCGCGGCCAACAGGCAGGTTCGAGCAATTCGTATCGTAAAAGCTGATTTCATCGACAAACTCTCACTTCCAGAATAAGTCCACGCCAGGGTGGCAGGCACAAAAGCAACGAGAGGCGATGCAATCTTAACCGCAACGCAACCGGTTCGTCAATCAATTCTGATCCAGCTTCGCCAGATTGCTTCCGGGTGCAAAGACGAACCCAGTACGCAATCGACCCCACGTCTCACGGGATCGAAGCTATTCCACTTCGATAGCCAGCGTTTGGCGCGCCTCGCCGTTGCTATTGCGGGCAATCAGTTCGTACTCGACATCTTTTTGTGGGTAGATGGCCTTGACACCCGGCGCGATGACGCCCTCCTCCACATCGGCAAGACGCAGGAAGACGCCGTCGAATGCGTTGGCGGCATCCCAGCTTAAGAGAACCTGCTCGCCGGGCTTGACTTCGGTGCGGGTAGCGTTGAAGTAGAAAATGGTCGGCAGTGCAGCCGGGTCTGGCGTGGGTGTTGCGACTGTGGTCGTCACCTCCACCGTGACTTGCTCAGTATTCTCGCCGCTGTCGTTGCGGGCGATCAGCTCGTAGGTCGTCGTCTTGTCGGGGTAGAGCGTCTTGACGCCCGGCGCGGTCACACCTTCTTCGCCGCCGTCATAGCGCAAGAAGACGCCGCCAAAGGCGTTGGCCACATCCCAGCTCAGGATGATCTGACCTTTGGGTGGCACAACAGGGTGGTTGGTGTTGAAGTAGGCAATCGTAGGTACGTCGGTGGTCGTCGTATCTCCAACGGTCACATCGTAGAAGACAGCCTCGCCAAACGCGACGCCGGCCCCATCGTGCAGCCGCCACTGCCCCTGATAACGACCCGTCTGGGTCGGCGCGATCAACTCGATGCTGAAATCGTACTCTTCGCCGCTCTCCACAGGTCCGACCACAGCCACACTATCCGCCGGGCTGAGCGAGACGCCCTCCACAAATTTCCAGGTATAGCTCGATGACCAGTCGCAACTGCCGCTGTTCTGGACACGCCAGCTTTTGGTCACCACTTCGCTGGCGCTCAGCACGGCGCCATCCGGCACGCTCAGGTCTTCTACAAAGGTGCTGTCATTGGTGCAGCCGCCTGCCTCCGAACCGACTGTGTTGGTTGGCGCTACGGTTGCCGTTGCCACTGTCGCAGTCGCGCCGGCGCAGCCGGCGCGATGGGCGTTGCTGTGTTGGCAACTGTGCTTGTGGGCGGGATGGCTTCTGTCGCCGCGGGTGCGACGGCTTCTGTCGGCGGGATCGGTGTAGCGGTGGCGGGGAACGGCGGTCGCCGGTTCCAGCGCCACCGCGGTTTGGGTCAGCGCGACCGCGATGCGGATCTCCTTTTCCTGCTCGGAAACTTGCGATGCACAGCCCGTCATCAGGAGTCCGGTCACGAAGGCGAGCATCATCACGACGGTCAACCGACGCTGCATGGGCCAAAGTTGAAGTCGGCTCATCAATCCTCTCTCCTCAATTTGGTGGGGCGCCGACGCTCTATAGACCAACCGACAGAGCGATCAGCAGTTGCGCTGCATAGTAGGTGCTGAGAATCAACGCTTGCGCCGTGCGAAAAGTGCCGCCAAAACGCCTCAGCGCCAGGAGCGAATCTGAAATGACAAAGAGCCATGCGCCGCAGAGCGCCAGCCACGCGCCCAACGTGCCAAGCACTTGCCATCGCCCGAACGCCTGCCAACCCATCACCAGGATAACGCCCATGTAACAGAGAACGGGCGTGCGCAATTTGCCCAGCCGGGGCCAGATGCGCGCCAGCACTGGAATGGCCAGCAACAGCAGCGGCGCGAGGCCAACCAGTGGCCACTGAAAACCAACCCCAGTGGTGAAGGCTGCAATGTAGCAGAGGTGGGCGATCAAGAAGCTGACCAAACCCGGTACAAAACGGTCGGCTGGCAACATCAAAAAGATGTCGCCAGCCAGCGAAAAGAGCAAGCCCAGCGCGATCCAGAGCCGGTAGGCAGTGGACGCCGAAGGCGGGATCAGCAGGGCAATGGCCAGGATCAGCAGGGTAGTCAGCGGCTTGAAGAGATAGACCTGCCAGCGCGGCCCCCTATATTCTGCCCGGATGTGAAACGTCGCTGTACAGATGGCCGAGATCCCAAACGCGGCGACCACGATCACGGTCATGGTCGGGTAGGAGATCAACGCGGTCAGGCGGGCTGCCGTTCAGCCAGCATGGCTTTTCCAGCTTCCAGCAATTCGATGATCCGATCCACGTCGTAGACACAGCCGCCCCAGGTGCCGCCGCTGGCATTCTGCAGCGCGGCCCACAAGCGGGTGTCGTTGGGCAGCTTGGGATCCGGGGCCATGTCGGGGTTGGCCTGACGATTCGCCAGGACCATTGCGCCCTCCGCGGGCGAATAGCGTTCTCCGTCGTGGCCAACCAGGTCGATGGTCCCTTCCAGGTTGACCGTGTCCACCATGATCTGGATCGTGTCCCCTTCGCGCACGCGACCGATGGGTCCGCCGGCCAGCCCTTCCGGTCCCACATGGCCGATGCAGGCGCCGGTGCTGACGCCGCTGAAGCGGGCATCGGTCACCAGCGCGACCTCCTTGCCCCAGGCCAGATATTTGAGCGCGGCAGTCAGTTGGTAAGTTTCCTCCATGCCGCAACCCAACGGACCGCGACCGCTCAAGACAATGATGTCGCCCGCCTTGATCGATTGCCCGCTCTGGCCCTTGATCGCGGCGATGGCCGCGCGCTCGCTGGTGAAGAGACGCGCCGGACCCACCTTGCGATAGACGCCGTCAACGTCGAGCACGCTGGGGTCGATGGCCGTGCTCTTGACCACCGAACCCTCCGGCGCAAGATTGCCGGTGGGGAAGGTGACGGTGCTGGTCAAGCCGCGCGAGCGGCGACGGCCGGCGCCATGATCACATCGTCCGGGTCGATGCCATCCTCCTGGAAGAGTCGCTCGCGCAGCCGCTTGCGGCGTTCGCTCTTCTCCCAGATTTCGAGCATCTCGCCCAGCGGTCGCCCATGGACGGTAAGCGCATCGAGACGCAGCAGGTCTAGGTTGCGCAGATGGAGCATGACTTCAGGAACGCCGCCGGCCATAAAGACGCGCACGGTGGGGTGACCGACCGGACCGTTGGGCAGCACATCGACCAGGCGGGGCGTGGCGCGGTTGATGCGCGCCCAGTCCGCCACTTCCGGGCGACGCAGGCCAGCTGCGTGGGCGATTGCCGGGATGTGCAGCAGCAGATTGGTGCTGCCGCCAAAGGCCGCGTGGGTGACCATCGCATTGTGCAGCGCATCCTTGGTCAGTATGTCGGGCATGGTGCGACCGGCACTCTCCAGGTTGGCCAACGCCTGGGCCGAACGCCGCGCCATCTCCAGCCAGATCGGCTGACCCGACGGCGCCAGCGCAGCGTGGATCAGCGTCAAGCCCAGACCGATGGCGATCGGTGCGAAACCGGCGGGGGCTCGTTCATCCGTCGCACCGAGAATGATCGTCAAGAACATGAACGTCAGCACAACTTCAGCAACTAAGCCAGCCACCATCGAGTAGCCGTCCGGCGAGTGTTCGGCGTAGCCGTTCGACGCGAAGCCGCCTTCGAGCGAGAATCCTG
>JAAUPU010000471.1 GCA_012032975.1 Caldilineaceae bacterium
CCTTCCCAATACCCGGGGATGTTCTCATAGCGCAGCAGGATGTTGTACGTGCCCGATGGCCTGTCCGTCACCCAGTTGGAGAGTTCAAAGGTGAGCGGTTGGTCGCGGGTGACTTCCATCAAGGCAGACGAAGGGTCGCCTGCCTCACCCCCTTCCGGGCGCTTGACGTTGAAGGCAATGGTTTCGTGGCCGACGCCGACGGCCGGGGGCTGGGCTTCCAACCAGTTGACTCGCGACACGCCCGCCAGGTTACCACCCGACTTCAGATTGTTATCGATGATCAGTTCGAATTTGCTGGCGTCGTCGAGACGCACGCTGCCGGTGTCGTTCAGGTAAACCACCTCGATGGTCAGCTCGTTGCTGGTCGTGCCGTTGTTGAGGATCGTGTTGGAATCGCGGAAGCGGGCGATGAGGGGAATCGTCTTGAGGCCCAGATGGCTCTGCACCTCCATGTGGCGCACCACCGAACCGGGATCCTGTGGCTCGGTGCGATAGCGCACCTGAATGCGCGTGTTGCGCGCGCCCCCCTGCGCCGCAGCGCTGAAGTTGGGGATCTGGATACGCCATGACTGCCCCCTGTCCAACGCAAAGGGGGCCTCTTGCTTGACGAACGAGATGTAATCTTCGCGTCCATCGACTGTCGTGCCGGCGGTGTGCAGCCAGCCGGTGACGGCGACGCCGTTGGGCAATGTAAGCGCCCGCAGCACACTGGGGGCGATGACGTTGCGGCGAAAGCGCAGTTGGATGTGGAAGTCGTCGGCCGTCGGTTGCTCAAAGTGCTTGAACGCAATCGGCTTGTCGGTCGGGTTGGTCAGGCTCACCTCCAGCGGTTCCCCTTTGTTTTCTGCCTCAACGTAGAGAATCGGCCTATGGTCGTCATCGCGAATCGTGTACAGAGCGACCTTGAGCAGCGTCGTCTCGCGATAGTGGGCCATCGCGCTGCGGTCCACGACCATCAGGTCATTGATCTCGCCGCGGGTCAGGGCATGGTTGTAGAGCCGGAAATGGGCCATCGCACCGCGGAACGAGCTATCGACCGTATAGGAACTCTTGCCGACATATCCCGTCTGCCACCCGGTGTTGGCGATGTCGAACGACACCTCTTTGCTGAACACGAGTGCGCCGTCGATGATGATCGACACCTTGCCCGCGGGCGAGGTGTCGCTGGCTGGCTCGTAGACAAATGCGTAATGGCGCCACTGCCGTAGCGCAACGCCGTTCTCGACCCGGAAGCGGATGCCATCGATCTCAAATGCCAAGTGTTGTGAACGCTCCTCATTGCCCGCCCAGACAACGTTGGATTTCTGGTTCTGGGCAACATTGAAATCGAAGATGCGGCTGTAGTAGAGGGTCTCCTCGAAGCGCACCCACGCCATGGCCGTCATCCCCTGCGCGAAGGTCGCGGAGGCGAGATCGGTCAGCTCGATGAAGTCGTCTTCGCCGTCAAAGCGCATGCACGTCCCCATTGTCGGGTCGTGGAGAATTTTCGGATTGCCGCGCACGAGTGCGTCGCGACCGCTGCCGACATTGGTCGCGGTGGCGATCTCTTGAGCAATGCGGATTTCGTCGAGGGGCAGATGTAGGTGAGGTTTGTCGCTGGCCATCACTTATTTCTCCTTGGGGTCGTCCGTGGGTTGGTCCGTCCTGGGCTTGAGGACGAGATGCCCCTCGCGCAGCACAAAGCGCGGCGGGAAAAAGGCGACTGCTTGGAAGGGCTTGATATCTTGTTCGGCAATTTCTGTCGCGGTGACCGGTTGGCCGTTCTGGTCGATGACCGGGGGTTGATCAGCCATGCTGATGGAAGGCCAGTGATTGGCCTCGCGCCACGACCAGCTAAACGCCTGCTCTTTGGGCAGGGATAGGTGAAGCTCCAGTTCCGGCGTGAGCACTGGCGCGATTGAGAAGGTCATTTCGATGCGGGCGAGCGCATCATTGATGAAGCGGTCGGGCAGTTGGATCGCCTTGACCGGCTGGATGCCGCTCGAGAGATGGACGAGGCCGTGTGGGTCGAGCAGGGCGACAAACTGCTGCATCTCGTCGGCGGCGCTGATGCTCAGTTGCGACGCCTCGGCGTAGTGGTGGATGCGGTTGAACGGAAGCTCTTCCATCAGGCAGCCGCGGTCGACCAACCCATCCCAGACGCGGCTGCCCTCGCGCACGAAGGGCTGGATGATATCCTGCTTCTTGACTGTCTCATCCTGCTCCTCCAGTAAGAATTCAAAAAGTGTGCGACCCTGCGGGTCGTAGAGCCGCCACTCCTCATTCTTGACATCGAGCCACTGCCTGTCCGGTTGTCCGGCGTCTTTTTGGACGCGCCGATCATACTCATCCTTCAGGCTTTGCACTTGGTCGGGAACGATCGCGGCCGACACCGAATCGTTGACTTTGAACGCATCGGAGAGGAGACCGTCTCGGTCAATGCCCCAATAGCCGACCAGACCGTCATTGCGCTGCCGGTACTCGCCCAGCCGGTAGTAGAATTGCACCGCGTCGAAGCCATCGGTAGAGGAAGGCGCGGGCTGAGCGGGCTGCACTGCTTGGATGAGTGCAGCCCAACTGTTGTTGACGGCCGGCAGACCTTTCAACTCCAATTCCACGCCGAACTGGACGACCGCCATTGGGCGGCCCATGAGGACAGAGAAAGCAGACTGCCCTTCGCGATCGTCAGGATGGATGTTGTCCATCGCCTCCTCGATATCTTCGATAAACTCGTCGAGGAAGTGTACGTCGTCGACGCTTTCGCCCCCTGCATTGGGCTGGGCCGACTCTTGATCCGCTGCCAGCAGCCATTCGACCATTTGCCGAAGTCGGAGCGGCAACGTCTCCAGTTGCAAGCCATCCCAGAAGCTCTGCACGCCGCGCGCGTACACCGCGCCCAGTCGGCGGCCCTCCGGGTCGAAGAAGTCGAGGCTTTTGTCGAGCAGATTGGGGACGACCCAACCGTGGACGGGCGAACTGGCAGGGTGGCTCTGGCTTTCGGTCACAGCGTTGCCTTGCGTCGCCTGTAAAAAGCGAAAGTTCCAGCGAGCTGGCTGCGCCAGGCGTGGCGGCAATCGCACCCAGTCGCCGTGGTCCGGCACTTCCATGGGCAGCGCCGTCGCCACGTCGTAGGGCGTCAGGTCGGTGAAACGGCCAAAGATGTCGACGAGGCGCAGCGCCATCATGCGCAGCGCGCCGCTACGAAGCGGCATGAACGGGGCATGGGGATCAGGCGACACCCCCTTGAAGCCGCCGCGCAGCGTCTCCGTCACATCCTGTGCAAACGCCTTGTACTCCGCAAAGCCGAGCGGATCGGCCGGGTTGAGCTGGATGCTTTCGTGGCGCTGGAGCAGGGCGGCGTTGAAGCCGTTCAGGGTAACGACCAGCAAGTCGTGGCTGTCCAGGAAGCGCTCCGCTCTGTCCGCGCTATCCAACTCGGCCACCAATTGGGCCATCTCTTGCCGGGTCTGCCCGGTCGCGGTCTGTGCGTCTTCATCGGTCGAATCCCCTTCAGAAGCCCCTCCCGCGCTGGCGTCCACCTTCTCCAGGGCACTCTGGAGCGTCTTGCGCCGGGCTTCTTGCAGCTCCCGAAAGCGTTGTAGCAGGGCGCGATAACGGTCGTCCAGCTTCTGATTGACGTAGGTCGAGCCGCTGTAGATGCTGTCCGTCTTGGCCAGCGCCAGCGGGCTGGTCAGCTTTGGATCGTCGTTCAGGTCCGGCTCGTTCTCACCCAAGAGATAGTTGGTGAGGATGAAGCGCTCATCGTAATGACCGGACGACTTGGTGGCCGAGTGCATCGTCGCCACCGGGAAAAGTTCGACCTGCCACTCGCCGCGAAAGATGGGCAGGTCGGTGGAAAGCGGCTTCTCCGGCAGGCGTTCCTCCATTACGCCGCCGCTCATCGCCTGGGCACCCACTCGACCCTCACGCGAGCCGAGGTCAACAAGACCGAGCGCAGGCCGTGGCGACAGAAGGGTACGGGCGCGCGCGGGCGGGCATGGCCTCCAGCCTCTGTGGAGGGCGGCGGCAAATCTTCGCTTCGAGTCCAAGCGAGAATTTTCGCAGAAGGTGAACCGGAAGAAGTCCCCGCATGGTTAACCGGA
>JAAUPU010000472.1 GCA_012032975.1 Caldilineaceae bacterium
TTGTGCAACGGCAGCACACGCGGCAACAGCGCAGGCATGACTTCGTCGGCCTCGCCGCCACGGGGCGCACTGCCCGGCCCTTCATGGTAGACCTTTGTCAGCAGATCGTCCACCTTCAGCCGGTTGCGCAGGCTGGTGACGTTGCCAGTCACCGCACAATCGCCAAAGCTGACCACGATCTTACTGGCCGCGCGTACTTCCTGGGCCAACTTGACATGGTCGATGTTGGCGACTGCACCTTCGACCAGGGCGACATCCACGTCGTCGGGAAATTGCTTGACATCGGCGATGGGGCTGTAGACGATCTCGACCTGTTGCGCCAGGTCGATCAGCCGTCGTCCAGGTCGAGGAAGCTCATGTGGCAGCCGGAGCAGCCACCCAGCCAAACGGTGGCCAGACGGATTTTGCCGGTCTCGCCGGTGGCATCAGATGACATGTTAGCGGTACTCCCATTGGTTCTTCTGGCGACCATCCAGGATCCAGCGCAGGAAGTCGTGGTGCTTCTCCATCTCGGCTGCGGTCGAGCCTTTGTCGGTCAGCGCACCGGTCGGGCAGACCTGGACACATTTGCCGCAACTGGTGCAACTGCGGCTCGTTCCCCAAGGCTGGTTGAGGTCGGCGATGATGCGGCTGTTGACGCCGCGGCCAGCCACATCCCAGACATGCGCGCCTTCGATTTCGTCGCAGACGCGCACACAGCGGGTGCAGAGGATGCAACGGTTGTGGTCGAGTACAAAGCGCTCGTGGCTGGCATCCATGCCCACATCCGGGCAGAGATAGTCGTAGCGCACATGGTCCATGCCGATGGCCGCGGCGTTGCCCTGTAACTCGCAGTTGCCATTCATCACACAGGCGGCGCAAACATGGTTGCGCTCGGAAAAGAGCAGCTCCATGATCATGCGCCGGTAGTTGACCAGCCGCTCGCTGTGGGTCTGGACCACCAGCCCTTCCTGAACCGGCGTGACACAGGCGGCGAGCAGCTTGTTGCTGCCTGCTACCTCGACCAGACAGAGGCGACAGCCGCCCCGCTCGCTCAGCCCATCCAGATGGCAGAGGGTGGGGACGTGGATGCCATTCTCGCGCATGACCGAGAGCAGCGTTTCCCCCTCCTGCGCGCTGACCAGATCGCCGTTGATCGTCAAGGTCACAACTGACATCAGGAATCTCCCTCTGGCTCTGCGGCAGCCAATGCCTTGTCGCGCCAATGCGCGGGCAGATCGATCACGGGCGCCTGGTCCAGTTGACAGACATCCGCCGCACAGCGATGTTCGCGGATGTGCGCTTCGTATTCGTCGCGGTAATAACGGAAGGTGCTCAACACCGGGTTGGGTGCGGATTGACCCAGCCCGCACAGGCTGGTCTCCTTGACCATGACGCACAATTCTTCTAACAGCGCCAGGTCTCTTTCGGTGGCGCTGCCGTTGGTGATGCGCTCCAGAATGCGGAACATCTGCACCGTGCCGACGCGACAGGGAGCGCACTTGCCACAGCTTTCATCCATGCAAAATTCCATGAAAAATTTGGCCACATCGGGCATGCAACTGTGGTTGTCCATGACGATCAGCCCGCCGGAACCCATGATCGACCCCAACTCGCGCAGGCTGTCGTAATCCACCGGCGTGTCCAGAAATTGGGCGGGGATACAGCCGCCGCTGGGGCCGCCGGTCTGCGCCGCCTTGAAGCTGCCGCCATCGGGGATGCCGCCGCCGATGTCGTAGACGATCTCGCGCAGGGTGATGCCCATCGGCACCTCGATCAGCCCGGTGTTGACCACCTTGCCGGCCAGCGCGAAGATCTTGGTGCCCCGGCTTTTCTCCGTACCGATCCCCGCATACCAGGCCGCGCCGTTGGCAATGATCGGCGCGATGCCGCCCAGGGTCTCCACGTTGTTGATCAGCGTGGGTTTGCCCCACAGACCACTCTGCGCCGGGTAGGGCGGCCGCGGGACGGGTTGTCCGCGCCGCCCCATGATCGAGGCCATCAGCGCGGTCTCTTCGCCGCAGACAAATGCACCCGCGCCGATGCGCACATCGATGCGAAAGTTGAAGCCGCTCTCCAGAATGCGGCTGCCCAACAGCCCGCGCCGTTCGGCCGCGCGGATCGCACGCTCCAGCCGCTTGGCCGCGATGGGATATTCGCCGCGCACATAGATGTAGCCCTGCTCCGCGCCGACCGCAAAGCCGGCAATGGCCATGCCTTCCAAAATTCGGTGGGGGTCCGACTCCATCAGCGTGCGGTCCATGTATGCGCCGGGGTCGCCCTCGTCGCCGTTGGCCACCACATATTTCTTGTCAGCCTGGGCTTTGCGAACCAAGTTCCACTTGAGGCCAGTCGGATAGCCGGCCCCGCCTCGCCCGCGCAGCCCGCTCTGGACAATTTCATCGCAGACTTGTTCGGGCGTCATCTCGCGCAGCGCGTGGGCCAGCGCGCCATAGCCGCCGGTCGCGACATAGGATTCGAGCCGCTCCGGGTCGATCTGGCCGCTGTTGGAGAGGACGACCTTCTGCTGTTTGGCAAAAAAGGGCAGGTCGGCCGGCAGCAAATTTTCACGCACCGGTTGTTGCGTTTGGACATGCTCGGCCACGATGCGTTGAGCCACTTCCGGTGTGACCTGTTCATAGACCGCGTCGGCTTGCCCCGGACATTGGACGGTGACAACCGGACCGCGGCTGCATGGCCCCATGCAGCCGGTGGCCACCAATTGCACCTCGGCGTCGAGCTTCTGTTCTTTGATCACCTCTTGCAACCGCGTGCTGACCGCCGCGCCACCCGAAGAAAGACAGGGCGTGCTGGCGCAACAGAGGATGCGACAATTGAATGCCTGTTGTCGCTCCTGTTCGCGGCTGGCCAACTCTTGAAGTTCGGCTCGATTCATGCTCTCCTCGCGCTTCTTGCTATGTCACCCTGCTCAAAGCCGCCAGCTTTCAGCAGGGTCGTGCGTCTCTCTATGAAACCCCAACTGCCACCTGGCCTGTCTCTGCGGGCGCTGCCGGCGCCAGCGCCAGCAACCGTTCCAACGTGGATGCGACGCTCTCGCGGCCTAGCACTTCGCCATCCAAGACCAACACCGGGGCCAGTCCACAACTGCCCAAACAGCGGGCGGTTGCCAGGCTCAAGCTGCCATCCGCGGTCGTCTGGCCCGGTTCGATGCCAAACTCGGCCTGGAGTGCGGCGACGATCTCCGCCGCGCGTTTGACATAACAGGCAGTGCCCATGCAGACAATACAGGCATGATCGCCCTGGGGTTTGAGCGAGAAGAAATGATAGAAGGTGGCGACCCCGTAGACCCAGCTCAGCGGCAGTTTCAACTCGTGGGCCACATAGATCAGCAGATCTTCTTCGAGAAAGCCGAAGGCCTCCTGCGCGGTGTGCAGCACCTCGATCAGCGCATCCTGCTGATATTGAAAACGCTTGAGCGTGCGGTCGATCAGCGTGAAGCGTGCGTCGCCGCTGGGGTGCGATTGCCGACCCGTCGGCTTGACCTTGCCTGAAGTACCTTGCGAACTTGCGCCGGTCATGCCGTCGCCTCCATCTCATTGGCGCCTGTGGCGGGTTGGGGAGCCGCTCGAACAGAGCGCCCTGGACATTGAACCTGGACATCAAGGAGAACTCTACACCAGCCGGAGCGACCTGAATTCAGGCAAACGGGCAGCGCACCCCCTGCCCACAGGATCGGTCTTTCACCTGGCCACCTGCCCAGGTCACTCTTGCTCATCCCGCAACCCCCTCAGCCCGCCATCTTGTCACGCCTTGCTCAATCCAGATCCGGCAACTGCGGCAACGCCGGCTTCACGACCCGGTGGTCCACCCGCTCGCCCTTCTCCATGCCGCGGAACTCGCGCACAAATTCCAGCAGATTCTGCGCCGCGCCTTGCAACGTGGCTGCGCCCTTCTCCGCGGTGGCCAACGTCGGCGCGCCAGAGACACCGTGGGGCGTGGCGCTGCTCGTCCAGCGCACCGTCGCGCGGAGCGGGCCGGGCGGGATCTTCGTGAACTCGTACGGACCCCACTGTAGGCGGTACCCGCTCGCGGTGGGTTCGAAGGCCGCGGCGACGAGGTCGACGCGGCCGCCGG
>JAAUPU010000015.1 GCA_012032975.1 Caldilineaceae bacterium
TGCGCTGGTCAGATGGCTATCCGGCCTTCCGTGTGCTGGGCGCAGACGAGAGCGATCTCTGTCCCGCCATCTACGATCTGGCGCGCAGCAAACAATGGCCGCTGCGCGAACTGCGCCGCGATGGACGTACGCTGGAATCTATCTTCAACAACCTGGTCACCCAGGAATGATCCACAGGTAGGGCGAATCCAAGACGAAAAGCATCCACGAAGCGGGCGCCTTTGGGCGCGAAGGAACACCAAGACATGGCATACACTTCGTGTACCTCTGGGTGATTTCGTGTGTGTGATTTCGTGGGAAGTCTATTCTTTGCAATCGCCTAGACGGAGTCGAACACGATGAAACAGACCTTTGCCATCACCCGCAAAGAACTGAACAGTTACTTCGGGTCGCCCATGGCCCTGATTTTCTGGGTGCGTTTCTGGCCGCCGCGCTCTTCTCGTTCTTTTGGGTGGACACCTTCTTCGCCCGCGGCATTGCCGACGTGCGCCCACTCTTTCGCTGGATGCCCCTGCTGCTGATCTTCCTCGTCGCCGCGCTGACCATGCGACAGTGGAGCGAGGAGGCGCAAAGCGGGACGCTGGAAGTCTTGCTCACTCTGCCGGTGCGCCTCTGGCAGTTGGTGCTCGGGAAATTCCTGGCCGTGCTGGCGCTGATCGCGCTGGCGTTGGCCTTGACCGCTTTCGTGCCGATCACCGTGTCGATCATCGGCAACCTGGATTGGGGGCCGTGGTCGGCGGCTATCTGGCTGGCCTGCTGATGGCGTCGGCCTACGCCGCCATCGGTCTCTTCATCTCCTCGCGCACCAACAACCAGATCGTGGCGCTGATCCTGACCGTGGCCCTCTGCGGTCTCTTCTATCTGGTCGGCACCCGCGGCATTACCGAATTCGTGGGCGAATCGACCAGTGTGCTGCTGCGCGCGCTCTCCACCGGCAGCCGCTTCGAGAGCATCGAACGGGGCGTTATTGACCTGCGCGACCTGGTCTACTATGGTTCGTTGGCGCTGATTTTTCTGGCGCTGAATGTGCTTTCTCTGGAGAGCAAACGATGGAGCCGCGGCGCTCGCACCGCCGGTCAGCGGCGCAATGCAATCGTAGCCGTCGTCTTGCTGACCCTCAATCTGGTTGCGCTCAATCTCTGGCTCTTCCCGCGTACAGGCATTCGTGTTGATCTGACCGAGCAGCGCGAATACACGCTCTCGCAGCCAACCAAAGAGATCCTCGGCAACCTCAGCGAACCGCTGCTGATCCGCGCCTATTTCAGCGAACGCACCCATCCGCTGCTCTCGCCACTGGTCCCCCGTATCACCGACATGCTGAAGGAATATGCAGTCGCTTCCGGCGGCAACGTCGTGTTGGAGATTGTCGATCCGGCTCAAAATCCTGATTTGGAGGCCGAGGCCAACCAGAGCTATGGCATCCGCCCGACGCCCTTCCCAGGTGGCCGGGGCGCTACGAATCGGCCATCGTCAACGCCTATTTCGACATCTTGCTGCGATATGGCGACCAGAGCGAGGTACTCAATTTTCGCGACCTGATCGAGGTGGAGAGTTTTCGCGACGGACAGGTGGACGTGCGGCTGCGCAATCTGGAATATGACTTGACCCGGGCCATCAAGAAGGCGGTCTTTGGCTTTCAGAACGTCGAATCTGTGCTGACCAGCCTGCCCGCCCCGGCCAGGCTCACGCTGATCACGACAGAGGAAAATCTCCCGGAGGAGATCGCGGATGCGCCCGCAACCATCGAGCAGGTCGCACGGGAGATCGAGGCGAGCGCGCCAGGCAAGTTCAGCTTTGTGGTGGCCGACCCGGATGACCCAACCAGCCCTGTCAGCCGCGACTGGCTCTACGAGACCTATGGGCTGCAACCCTTCATGGTCTCGCCCTTCTCCGACGAGAGTTACTTCCTGCACCTCCTGCTTGAAGTCGGCGACCAGAGCCAGATCATCTTCCCCGGCGAGTTGAGCCAGGCCGACATCCGCAGCAGCATCGAATCGGTGTTGAAGCGTCATTCGTCCGGCTTCTTGAAAGTGGTTGGCCTTTGGCGTCCGACCATTGGCCCCGACCCGACAATGGCCCAGCTTGGCCAGAACCAGCCGCCCCCCTTCTCTACCTGGAATACGCTCTTCGACAGCCTGAGCCAGGACTACGAAGTGCGCGCGGTCGACTTGAGCAGCGGCCAGATTCCGGCCGACCTGGATGTGTTGGTTGTGGTTTCGCCACAATCGATGAGCGATGTAGAGCGATTTGCCATCGACCAATTTCTGATGCGTGGGGCGCGGTGGTGGTCGCTGGCAGCGGCTATCGAGTCGCCGCGGATTCGTTCACGGGTGCGTTGGCATTGGAACCCATCACCGATGGGCTGGCCGAGCAGTTGGCCCATTACGGCGTGGAGATCGAGCCGACCATGGTTCTCGACCCGCAGAACGAGCCTTTCCCCATGACCGTCGAGCGGGACGTAGGCGGCTTCACCATGCAGGAGATCCAGAGCTTCGACTATCCCTATTTTGTCGATGTGCGCTCCGATGGCATGGGCCAGGAAAGCCCGATCATCGCCAACGTGCCGGCGGTCACGCTCAACTGGGTTTCGCCGGTGGTTGCGCATGGCACTGGAAACGAGGCAGACGACCACACCGAAGCTGCCTCCGAAGAGGTCACCGAAGTGGTCGCCGAAGAGGCCGCCGGAGCGGTTGCCGATCCAGGCCGAGAGGTTGTCACCTTGCTGGAGTCCAGCCCGGATGCGTGGACCAGCCCTTCGCCGGTGATCCAACCCGATGGCGAAGCATACCCGGAGTTTGGCTTTCCGCCCGGCGAGGAGCGGGGCGTGCAGCCGCTGGCCGTCTCGGTGCGCGGTCGCTTCGACAGCTTTTTTGCCGGTCAGCCGTCGCCATTGGAAGCCGCCGCGGCCGCCGGTGAGATTCCGGCCGTCAGCCCGGCCACGAGCGCCATCGACCAATCGCCGGAAAGTGCTCGGCTGGTGGTCTTTGGCAGCGGCGACTTTCTCAACGACACGGTCTTCAGCATCTCGTCTCAGATCTCCTTCGACCGCTATCTGAACAGCCTGCAACTGTTGCAGAATGCCGTAGACTGGTCGGTGGAGGATCTGGACCTGCTGGACATCCGTGCGCGTGGTTCGTATGCCCGGGTGCTGGAACCGCTGGAGACCAGCGAAGAGTCGTTTTGGGAGATTATCAACTATGGCGTTGTGTTGTTGGCGCTGCTGGCGATTGGTCTGATCTGGGCCGCACGGCGGCGCAACGAAACGCCGATGGAGCTTGTAGAGAGCGAACCCGATCCATCGCAGGAGGAGAGCAGCCATGAGCAAGCTTGAGACCGCCGACCAGCCCAACCCACTTCCAGGACCGGATGCCGCAACCCAGCCCAATGCCGCGGCATCGGCCGCGGCCAAAGCCGGCGTCAGCCGTCTCAATATCGTCCTCCTCGCGCTCCTCCTCATCCAGGTCGTGCTGATTGCCGTCACCTACTGGCCCGCGCCAGCCAGCCAAGCGAACGATGCGTTGCTGCTGGCCGGGATGCAGGCCGCTGATGTGGACCGGATCGCACTGACCGGGGTGGACGGCGTCGAAGTTGAATTGGTGCGAGGCGGCGACGGGTGGCTGCTGCCCAACCTGGACGACTACCCGGCGTTGGGCGACAAGGTCGAAGAGACGCTGACCAAGCTGCTGGCCATCGAGACGGATCGACTGGTCACGCGCACGCGCGAGAGCCATGCACGCTTAAAGGTGGCAGAGCAGGCGTTCGAGCGCAAGGTCAGCCTGCACGGTGGGGATGGCATCGAAAAGAGCATCTATATTGGCACCTCCGCGGGCGCGGGCGCGACCCATGTGCGTCTCGAAGGCAGCGACGAAACCTACCTCACTTCCGAGATCGCGGCCTGGGAACTGAACGCACCGATTGCCAACTGGGTCGAGTTGCTCTACGTCAGCCTGCCGGCCGCGGATCTGGTGGCCGTCGAACTGAGCAACGCCAATGGCGATCTGAGCTTCCAGCGCGATGAAAATGGCGACTGGCAGTTGGACGGTCTGTCTGAAGGGGAGGCGCTTGCCGCGGACAGAATCTCGTCGCTGTTGACCCAGGTGGCGACCGTGCGCATGACCGAGCCGGTGGGCCGCACCGAGCAGCCAGACTATGGCATGGAGGCCCCGCAGGCAACCTTGGTCTTGACGACGCGCAACGCGGCGGGCGGCGAGGAGAGCGTGACGCTGCTGGTAGGCGCAGAAGTTGACGAACGCGATGAGGAGAGCGATCATCTCTTCAAGTCGTCGGCATCGCCCTATTTTGTGACGATCCCCGGCTATACAGCCAAAGGATTCATCGACAAGACGCGCGCCGATTATCTGGTGGAGGAGTCGGCTTCCGGCGATGTTGAGTCGGACGATCCCTTCCCCTCGCTCTCTTCAGATTGACCCAACGGCCGGCCGGGGCGACGAATCCTCACGCCCCGGCTGGCTCAACTGCCCCAACGCCCGTCAAGCGTCTTGACCCACACCCACAAGGAGCATGATGGAGATACCCGATCACATTCAATCCTACTGGCGAGAGTTCGAGGCCGCGACCGGTCAGACCGTCTCATCCAGGTTTTACGAGGCATTCTACTTTGACGACAGCGAAGAGTTGGCCAACTTTCTCGGCAATCTGGTCTTGAAAGGGATCAAACAGGCAACCGCCGGTCTGCTTTGGGCGCATGAAGCCGATGAAAAGGCTGTTCCCAAAGCTGGCGACCTCAGCGTGGTCACCAACTGGCAGCGAGAGCCGCTCTGCATCATCGAAACCACGCAGGTGGAGATCGTGCCCTATGACCAAGTCAGCGCGGCCTTTGCCGCGGCAGAGGGCGAGGGCGACGGCTCTCTCGCCTACTGGCTCGACGCGCATTGGACCTATCTCTCCCGCGAATGCCGGCGCATCGGCAGAGAGCCAGCGCGCGACATGCCGGTTGTCTGCGAACGGTTCCGCGTCGTCTACCCCGATGGCATTGATGGCTAATGTGTATCAAGACCTCACGATCTCCGATTGTTGCCTGGGCGTCGTGACGTTTTTCTTTGCCTATGCCAGCCATCTTCACGATTTCCAAACATGGGCTGCAAGAAGGCCACACATCTTCCCGCTATCCTGACGTGCAGGTTGGGCGACAGAGAGACCCAACCAAAACCCAGCCCACAAGAGTGGGCCACAGAAAGGGAGATGTCATGTTGAACAAGGTTTGGTTGACGCGGACAGGAATCGCCTCCGCGGTGGCAGCCGTCTTGGTCGTCGGCGCGGTGGGGATCAGCAATGCTCAGGCACCGGTCGAAGATTTTCAGCGACCCGTAGTCGAGCGGCCTGCTCGGGGGGAGAACGCGGAACGACCAGGGCCGCGTCTCTCCGTGGAGCTGGCCGAAGAGTTGGGAATGACCGTCGAGGAGCTGCGCACTGCGCTGGATGATGGCCAAACTATCGAGCAACTTGCGGCGAATGCCGGCGTTGATCTCGAAGCGCTGAGGGCCGAACATCAGGCCGAGCGTCAAGCGGAAGCCATTGCCCACGTTCAGGAAGAATTGGCGCAGGGCGACATCACTCAGCAAGAGGCAGACGAGCGCATTGAGCGCATCGAGAATGGCGAACGGGGTTCAGATCCCGCGGTGGTTGCGGCGATGGTGAACGACCCCGTGGCCCACGCCCCGCTCAAAGCTAGCCGAGCGCAGCGCGCCCGCCCGCCGTCTGCTGAGGCAGGCGCGAATTGGCAACGAAGATCCGCATGCGACACAAAGACGACGGTTGGCTTCGACCAACCGTCGTCTTTGTCTCCGCGTATCCAGGGCGGACGCAGGCGAAAGGCAAAGTTTGGAGCCGCCATGCACCGATCCGATGAAGGACGGATGGCTGCGTGGGCAGGTTGCCCAGAGGATCGATTGTTTATATAATCAGTCCCGGCTGATAATCAACCGTCATCCACGCCCCACCAGGATCAATCACCGGACAACCCACAAGGAGGTCATGCACCATGCTTAGCCCAGCCTGTCTGAGGTATGGTCTGAACGAAGCCGAACGCGAAGCCTTTAACACCGACGGGATGTTCGCGGTCGAGAACGCGCTTTCGCCCGAACAGGTCGAAAAGCTGACCGAAGTGACCGACCGCATCTATGCCGAGCACGTAGCAAACGGGCACGACTCGCGCAAGGCGCTCTTCTATCCCAACTTCATCCCCGACAGCCTGCTCTTCCAGGATCTGGTCGACTACGAAAAAATCCTCCCAAAAGTGTGGGGCATCCTCGGTTGGAACATCTACCTCTACCACGCCCACCTGATCGTCACACCGCCCACCGGCGAAGCGCCCAATGACCGCACCTTTGGCTGGCACCAGGACAGCGGTCGCACCAATGTAGAGATGGAAGGCAACCCACGTCCCCGGCTCTCGCTCAAGGTGGCCTATTTCCTCTCGGACACCAGCGAGGCAGGCCGCGGCAACTTCTGGGTCGTGCCGGGGAGCCACATGTTGAACAGTGCAGAAAAGCCGGCCGACGGGATCGGCCAGTTGCCCGGCGCAAAGCCTGTGCTGGCCAAGCCGGGCACTGCCGTCTTCTTCGACCGCCGGCTCTGGCATTCGGCCAGCCCCAACTGGTCTGACCGCACGCGCAAGGTGCTTTTCTATGGCTACGGCTATCGCTGGATCCGCACCAAGGATGACATGACGGTCGAGAGTCTCTGGTCGGAAAACGACCCCATCCGGCGTCAACTTCTGGGCTATGGTCTCAACGCCAATGGCTTCTACTCGCCGACCGAGGAAGACGTTCCCCTGCGCGGCTGGCTGCGCGAGCATCAACCTGAAGCGGCCGCATAAGCTGGACCTGGAACGGCAATTTTGCACGAAGTTGTACGATGTTTGCGCCAGTCAACAAAATGCTGCCTCTGTGGCAAAAGGCCTTCTGTGCCACGAATTTCACGAATTGACACGAATCTTCTCTCTGGGGCCGACAATGCAATTCGTGCTAATTCGTGGCTGAACACCTTTTGCAGCGCAGCCAATGATGGAAAGAAATCGACCGCGGATGCGCGCGAATTCAAGAAGTAAATCCGACTGCATCCGCGTCTATTCTGCGCTTTCGCCATGACACAATCCTCCTCTTCCGGCTACATCGACCTCCTGCGCGAAAACGCCAATTTCCGCTACCTCTGGTTTGGCCAGATCGTCAGTCTGTTGGGCGACTGGTTCAACCTGATCGCGTCGGCTTCGCTGATCGCGTCGTTGACCGGATCCGGCGCCGCGGTAGGCGGGCTTTTCGTCGTGCGCATGTTGGCGCCTTTCCTGATCAGCCCCATCGCCGGCGTGGCCGCCGACCGCTACAACCGCAAGCACCTGCTCATCGTCACCGACCTGGTGCGTGCGGTCATTGTGGTGGGCTTTCTCTTCGTGCGCGAGCCAGACGATGTGTGGATGCTCTACGTCCTGACCGCGCTGCAACTGGGTGTGAGCGGTTTCTTCTTCCCGACCCGCAACGCCATCCTGCCCGATCTGGTAGATCGCAGCCAGTTGGGCGCGGCCAATGCACTCAGTTCCGCCACCTGGTCGGTGATGCTTGCCCTGGGCACGGCATTGGGCGGGCTGGTCTCCGGCGGCTTTGGCGTCTATCCAGCCTTTGCCATCGATGCGCTGACCTTTCTCGTCTCGGCCGCGATCATTGCGCGTATCAGCTATCACCATGCACCGGGACTGGCGTCGACCACACGCGGGGTTGGCCGGGTCTTTCGTCAATACGCCGACGGGCTGGGCTACCTGAAGCGCCACCGGGACATCTTCGCGGTCACGCTGCATAAGGCAGCAGTTTCGCTCTTTGTCTCGGGCGGCTTCCAAGTGTTACAGGTCGTGGTGGCCGAACAGGTCTACGTGATCGGCGAGGGAGGCGGCTATAGCATGGGGCTGCTCTTCGCGGTGACAGGCATCGGCACCGGCCTTGGCCCGATCCTGGCGCGGCGCTTCACCGGCGACCGGGACCGCGCGCTGCGCAGTGCGATCGTCTGGGGCTATCTGATCGGGGCGCTTGGCATTGCGGTCACCGCGCCGTTGCTGGGCTTCGGCGTCGTGCTGATCGGCATGTTTCTGCGCGGCTTTGGCGGCGGCATCGTCTGGGTCTTCTCGACTCAGCTGCTGCTCCACCTGCTGCCGGACGATGTGCGCGGGCGCGTCTTCTCCACCGAGTTCGCCATGTTCACCCTGGCCAATGCGCTGAGCGCGGCCGCGGTCGGCTGGGCGCTCAACGACACCGTGGAGGGTCTCACCCAGATCATGTGGGTGATGGCGATCCTGGGCGTCGTGCCGGCGGTGCTGTGGGCGCTCTGGAATCGGGGCGAGCATATTGTGGTGGAGCATGTGTGATGGACCTCAAATCATTGTTGGCGAGCGTGCCCACATCCACCGAAGCAGAGATGACCGGCCACCGACAGCACGCCCGGCGCTATACGCTGGTTCTGTTGCGCAAGGGGCCAGGCTACCTGACCGTGGAGGCCATTCCTTGGTTTGCGGTGCCAAGCGACGCATATGCCTATACCAATGCCGAGAAGCGGTAGCGCAAGGGCCATCATTTGCTGTGTATCCGCCAACTTCCAGCAACGGTTCGCCCATCTCCATTGACCGGGGCGGGCATACTTCGTTTGCAGCGACCTGCATGTACAATATTGTTGCAGCGCTTTGGCGTCGCGAGGATGCTCCCACCGGCGCCCGCCCCTGTTGCAGCCGAGTCGGCACGAAACAGGCAAAGATGGAAAGTGCGAGAATGAAGATGGCAAACGGAACCACGCAAGGCAGCAATCAATATGGCTCCATCACCCTGGAGCCAGCGCCGGACTTCACGCCCGACAACAGCGGACCCGGCCAGTTGACGCGCGGTCGCCGGCCACCCTGGCTGCGCGTGCGTGCGGCGGACAGCCCCAAGTATCGCGAGTTGGCCGGTCTCTTTCGGGGCAAGCACCTGCACACGGTCTGCGAAGAGGCCATGTGTCCCAACATTGGCGAATGCTGGGGGCGGGGCACGGCCACATTCCTGCTCATGGGCGACACCTGCACGCGCAGTTGCGGCTTCTGCAAGATTAAGACGGGGCGACCCGGTCTGCTCGACCCAGACGAGCCGCGGCGTATCGGCCAAAGCGTGCGAGCGATGGGCTTGCAGCATGTGGTGCTGACCAGCGTCAATCGGGACGAACAGTCCGACGGGGGGGCGTGGGTTTTCTCCGAGAGCCTGCACTGGATTCGCCAGCTCCAGCCCGGCTGCACGGTCGAGGTGCTGATCCCCGATTTCAAAGGCGATTGGGCCGCGCTGCAAGTGGTGATGAACGCACATCCCGAAATTCTCAACCACAACACCGAGACGGTCCCCCGCCTCTACAAGACTGTGCGGCCTCAGGCAAAATATATGCGCAGTATGGAATTGCTCCGGCGCGCCAAGGCAATGGACCCGCTTGCGCTGACCAAGTCCGGCATCATGGTGGGTCTCGGCGAGCGATGGGACGAGATCTTGCAGGTCATGGACGATCTGCTTGCCCACGATGTGGACATCATGACGATTGGCCAATATCTTCAGCCCAGTCGCTTTCATCTGCCCATCGAGCGCTACTACACGCCAGACGAGTTTGAACTGCTCAAACAGGAAGGCGAACGCCGCGGCTTTCGCTGGATGGAAAGCGGGCCGCTGGTGCGCAGCAGCTATCACGCGGATGGTCAAGCCCATCTGATTCCACGCAGCGACGTTATGGAAAGATGACAGGATGAGCGGGTGACTGGGTGAGCTATCCCCACTCATCTTGTCACCCCTTCACCTTTCCGGCCAATCCACTCCCCACCCGTAGAATGGACCCACCCACAATGCAGCGGCTCTCCCTGTGGCAACTCTGGTCGCGTGAGTTTAGCAGTTATACTCTGGGAATCTTTCGCCAGGATTTGCTGGCTGGGCTGACCGTAGCCGCGGTTGCATTGCCGCTGGCCTTGGCCTTTGGCGTGGCATCGGGCGCAACCGCAGCCGCAGGATTGGTGACAGCAATTCTGGCCGGCATCATCATCGGTGCGCTCTCCGGCGCCCCTTACCAGATCTCTGGGCCAACCGGCGCAATGAGCGCGATCCTGATCCTGGTTGCGCAACGCTACGGTGTGGAGGGCATGTGGGTGACCGGTGTGATAGCCGGGCTGATCATCTTGGCGATTGGCATTTTTCGGCTGGGTCGCTTCATCGCCTTTATCCCCGCGCCGGTGATCAGCGGCTTCACCTCGGGCATCGCCGTGATCATCTTTGTGGGGCAGATCGACAACTTTCTGGGCATTCAGACGCCGCCCGCTGACTCTGCCGCGGTCAAGCTGTTGGGCTATCTGGGCGGCGGCTATTCTCCCGACTGGCAGACCGTCTTTGTTGGCAGCATCGTGATCGCCATGATGCTCTTCTGGCCGAAACGGCTGGGCAAAGTCATGCCCGGCTCGCTGATCGGTATCATCGTGGCCAGCCTCGTCGCGGTGATGGCTGGCTGGCCGATTCCCAACATTGGCGACATCCCGCGCACGATCCTGCTCGAAGAGCGTCTGACATGGACCGCGCTGCCCTGGCAAGAATTGAACTTTCTAATTGCGCCGGCGCTCTCGATCGCGGCGCTGGGCGCGGTCGAGTCGTTGCTCTGCGGCGCGGTCGCCAGCAAGATGACCGGCATTCGGCTCCATGCCAACCAGGAGCTGATCGCCCAAGGGGTCGGCAACATTGTGATCCCCTTTTTTGGTGGCGTGCCGGCCACCGCGGCCATCGCCCGCACCTCGGTCGGCATCAAATCGGGCGGTCAGACGCGTCTTGTCTCCATTATCCACTCGCTGGCACTGTTGGCCGCGGCGCTGCTCTTCGCACCGGTGATCGCGCAGATTCCGCTCACAGCCCTGGCCGGCGTGTTGATGGTGACCGCAGTGCGCATGAACGAGTGGCATTCGATTCGCTTCATCTTTGGCAAACGTTTCAAGACCGGCATGATCACCTTTACCGTGACGCTGATCGCGACGATTTCACTCGACCTGACCCAGGCGATCATCATCGGCGCGGTGCTTTCGGCAGCGGTCTTTATCAACCAGGTCGCCAACTTGGGGATCGATGTGCAGGAAGTCGATGTGGATCGCGCGCAGGCGCGCGGCATGGAGTTGCGGAGCGATTGCCGCAATATCCGTATCGCACATCTCAGCGGCCCCCTCTTTTTCGCCGCCACCAACACCTTCAACGAGGTCTTCGCCACCACGGAGGAGGAGGTGGACACATTGATCCTTTCACTGCGCGCCGTGCCGATGGTCGATATTTCAGGCATCGAGGCGATGGTTTCGCTCTACGAGCAGTTGGAGGGCGAAGGCAAAAGCCTGTTGCTGGCCAGTGTTCAGCCGTCGGTGATGCGCATGTTCGAGCGCGCCGGTCTGGAGCATCTTATCGGCCACGACAACTTTTTCAGCAGCGCGGATCGCGCGTTGCTGGTCGCCGAACAGCGCACGTTGCATCGCCAGGCCTTCGAACCGGGCAGTGTGGATCACCTCTATTCGACATCGGTCCTGGGTGAGATTTGAGACTGATAGAAGCCAATGCCTGGTGAGCGGCGGCTCAAGTCGTGGAGGTGTACAGTTTTGAGAAGGAGGCCGCGGTGCATTCGCCGGTTCGCGCACCATCTACGACGCACCATGAAAACAGAAAGGGGGCGAAGAATTTCTTCGCCCCTTTCTGTTTTTCAACGGGTCGTCTAGATTGCGCTGCTGACCGCGACCTTCACCACGGTTTCGCCATCCAGTTGATAGCCGCCGTTGAGGGCCTGGAAGCCGTCGGCCAGTTGGTCCAGCGGCAGGATGTGGCTGACCACATCGGCGAAGGGGTAGTCGTTGCGCTCTAGCAGGACCAACCCGCGCACGAAGTGATTGTAGCGGCTGCCCCAAATGCCTTCCAGACGCAGGTTGCGGCGCAAGAAATGGGTGTTCGGGTTGACGGCCACGGTGCCCATGTCGACAAAATGGCCCACCTCCACAAAGGCGCCGTCGGTCTTGACATACTCCAACCCCTCTGGAAACGCGGGCAGGAATCCGGCACACTCGAAGACCACATCCGCACCTTCGTTCTTGCGCGTTTCGGAAAGCACCCTGCGCTTGCGCTCCTCCACATCGCGAAATTCTCCAATGTCCACCGTCACATCCGCGCCCAGTCGTTCTGCCAGCGCCAGGCGTTCGGGTGGTCCGCCGATGACGACGATCTTGCCCGCACCGCTGAGCCGGGCCGCGGCCGCGGTCAGCAGACCGATTGCACCCGACCCTTGCACGACGACGGTATCGCCCATCTGCAAGCCGGCGCGCATGACCGCATGGGCCGCAACTGCAAAGGGTTCGGCCAGCACGCCGACCTTGGCTGGCC
>JAAUPU010000473.1 GCA_012032975.1 Caldilineaceae bacterium
GCGCACGTTGAGTTCGGGGAAGGCGGACAAACCCGGCAGCGCTGGTGTAAGCCGGGCGCGGACGTTGTGCATCTGAAACGGAACGACGCCCACCCAGGCCGTCTGGTCAAAGGTGTCGATCTCGAGTTGTGGCGGAATTAGGGCGCGCAACTGCGACCTTTGAACGGGCCAATGTGCAAACAGGAGATCGCGCCATGTTTGCGCCATGACCCAAGGCGCCGACGGCAACGGCCACGGACGATGGGCTGTCTCCTGGGTCACGTCACCGATCATTGCAGGGCCGCTCCCAAATGCACGATCGCTAAAAGACCAAACCCGCACATTATCAGCCAGTCGCCCCGACGGGCGCCGAGATAGCGCTGGCTGGCCGCGCGCAATACCCACCAACCAGCGATCCAGGCCGCCATGATCGACCCGGTCTCCGTTGTGGTCAACCAGCGAGCAGCCAAAAGGTCAACCAGCCCAATGCTGACCAGAACATAGCTGGCAGCATGATTCATCACCCAGGCAATGCCATGAACGTCGCTACGCTGGGTTGCGTAGCGGATCGGACCGAGGTGGAACGGTGCAAGATCGACGCCCTGTTTGGGGATGGCGTGTTCGAAATCCAGCAGTGTAGGAAAAAGAAATGGACGATGCCGAGGGAAACCGTAAACAGCCCCGACACCAGTAATCCAAACAACCAAAACTCCATCTGATAATCTCCTCATGGGTTTGTGGCCAAGAGCGCCCGCTGGTTCATCATGATAGAACCATACGCCAATTTGGAAAATCTCTGCAACCTTTTTGTGCGGCGTCCGTACTGTTTACTGAATGCTAAAGGGACATGTCAACAGAAGCAAGTCTCAACGAATGTTTGCCGGTCTCTTGGCAGGGCTAAACTGGGTGATGTCGAGGGGGAAATATGGGTACGGAACAGCAGTCAGAAGGTTTTCTCTTGAGAAATGGAAGGCAAAATATGCAAGATGGTATGCAGGAGACAAAAGTGGACGTGATCAACGAGGGGTCGGCAGCCACTAAGCCGGGCGACACTTCATCGGTTTCGCAAAGGCGGATGTTCAAGGGAACACTCTATCGCCACCCGTCAGACAAGCTGATCGGCGGCGTCTGTGGTGGGTTGGCCGATTATTTCGGCTGGGATGCTGCACTGGTTCGCATCATCTGGTTGGTGGCAACGCTGGCGACCGGCGGCGGCGGTTTCTTGGCCTATCTAGCGTTGTGGATCTTGCTTCCCGTAGGTACATCACAGGATGGCCAGGTGCGCCCGCCCACCATTGAGCTAAATGAGCGCAACATGGTCGAGCCGCCTATATCCTGATCAGCCTGGGCGGTCTCTGGCTCTTGGCCAACTTGGGCATCTTGCCCTGGCTGTGGGGCGGCTTCTGGCAGGTGATGTCAGTCCTCTTTTGGCCGATCTTGCTGATCGGCGCCGGCTACTTGCTCTTGAGTAGCGGCGGCCAGAAGGAGTGGCGAGTCGATTTCAGCGGCATGACGGGGCGATTTAAGAACGCTGTCAATGGCAAAATGCCCAGCGGCGATGAGGTGAAGTCTGGGTTGAAAGAGGCCAAACAGCGCTTCCCGCTCAAGCGAAGTAGCACGGATCGGATCTTCTTGGGCGTTTGCGGCGGCCTCGGCAGGCGGATGGGCATTGACGCCAATCTGGTGCGACTGGTGTGGGCCGCCTTTAGTGTGGGCAGCCTGGGCATGGGGGGTCTTGCTCTACGTACTCTTGGGCCTCTTGCTGCCCGAAGAAACTCCCTTGGATCTTGCTCAGTATGGCCAAAAGGATCAAGAGGTCACCGTTGTCGACAGCACCGCGAGCAACCTCGTCTAGGGCGTGAGCCAGCTTCTAGGCTAGTCGATCGCATGACGCATCGAAGGTGGGGCACTTGCCCCACCTTCGATTGTTTTCAGCGACGACTGAGGATATAATCAGCGAAGTCTGCTGACAAAAACGAATGAAAGAAAGAGGCCACTCGTGGGAAAGATGGGCAACATGCTCCTTGGCATTCTGGCTGGCGTTACGTCCACTGCCGTGCTGACCTACCTTTTTGGGCCAGCCAAGAATGTGGAGTTCAACGAACGGTATCGTTCTCGTCTGGATTGGGCCCTTGCCGAGGGTGACAAGGCCGCAGCCATGGCGTGAAGCTGAACTGCGACTCAAGTTCGAAGAGGCCAAGAAGCCCAGGCCGCGCCTGCCACAAGACGATTCACTCGATAGCTGACCAGGCGGATTCCCTTGGCTGGCAAATGGGACAGAAATGGGTGCTCCGCTGAGCAATCACGATCCGTTCAATCTGCGCGCCACAGACTTCACATGGCTGGTTCGTGCGTCTGAATACCCGGTGTCGTTCTTGAAAACCACCTTGTTCGCCGTCCGCACGCATGTAGTTTTGCAATGCGCTTCCCCCCAAGCTACTGCCGCCCAGGTCGATAGCTTGCGCCAGCACGGAAATGACCGAACCATGCAAGCGTCGAAACTCCTCGACAGTCAGATCGCCGGCCGCTCTGGCCGGATGGACCCGCGCGTCAAACAACGCCTCGTCTGCGTAGATATTGCCCACCCCGGCGATGATCCCTTGATCCAGTAACAGTGCCTTGATGCTCGCCCGGCGGCCCGAGCACCGTTCGGCCAGATACTCCGGCGTGAATGCGGGGTCGAACGGTTCCAGCCCAAGTTTGTGCAAAACTTCTAGCGGATCGTTGACCAACCATATCCGCCCAAACTTGCGCGGATCCTGAAAGTGCAACAGCTCTCCGTTGTCCATTTGTATGACTACGTGGGTGTGTTTCCCCGACTTCTCGGCGGCAGACGCCATGAAGAGCTTTCCCGTCATGCGCAGGTGGACGATCAGACTCTCGCCCTCTTTCAAAGCGAAACCATGTATTTGCCGCGGCGTGTCGCGCCGATGAATACCTGGTCAGCCATACGATGCGAGAATTCTGCTGCGGAGGGATAGGCGATCGTGGCCGGCCAGTGAACCTGGGCTGACAGCACTTGCCGCCCGTGCAGCGCGGGCGCAAGCCCTCGTACGTAGGTCTCGACTTCGGGCAATTCTGGCATCGATTGGGTCGTCAGCGATGTAGGGGCGAGGGACGACGGGGTTGAATACGGACGGGGCGACTGTACCACCAGAGTACGAGCAAAATGAAGGTGAGCAGCCCTGCTGCAAGCTGAGAGAGTTGCAGACGAGTCACTGGCACAGGTTCACTTGCGAAGTCTACCCCGCTCTCCATCGCATCGGCCAGAACATTGGTCGAGCCCGCAGCTTCGGCCAGTGTGCCTGGAGCGAGTGCTTCAGCGCCTGCCTGCTTCGACTCGGCGACACCGATCTTGGCATATACTGGTTGAGGAGTCGGTGTGACCGTCGGCAGGACGAAGACGGCATTTGCCACGACACCTGCCTGATCCAGGGAAGCAGCGTCTGCCACAAGTGCAGTCGCTGCACTCGATTCGGGGGATTGCGCGGGATTCTCTGTCTGACTAAACGACGTTGTGGCAGCGGATTCCAGGCTCATCGCCGCTCCAGACCTTGCGTCACCCAACAGCAGAACGACGAACAGTATGAGACTTGCCGTCGCAGCGTTGCGCAGAAATGCGTTGCCGTTGAGCCAAAAACGCAGCCATTGGGTCTGAAGGACGGCAATTGGAGCGGCTAGTTGACCTGTGCGGCGCGTCCGTGCAGGTCTATCCGGCACGGCTGCAGAGAGAGACGGAACGGCCTCTGCCACGACCAGCGGCGCCAATTGTTCTGCCGAGATCGTGAATGAGCGGGGCAATGGGAGAAGCGGTAGGTCGCGTACCAGCCCAACCGTATGGCGTAAAGTTTGCAGACGCCAAGCCACTTCTGAATCCGTAGCGACGGCAGATTCAACTGATAACTTCTCTTCGTCGCTCACAGCATCGTCAATGTATGCAGAGAGCAACTCATCACTGATATAGGGGTAATACGATGATGACATGAGATAACCGCACAACGACAAATGATGGCTGCCTGAGAGGCATCTTTGCTTGCCGTAACCCACATCTGGACGAAATACAAAGCTTACGCGTGGG
>JAAUPU010000474.1 GCA_012032975.1 Caldilineaceae bacterium
AAGCCATCAACTTCCCGGTGGCAGGCGGCACCAGCGGCCACATGTTGGGCGGCGCGCTGGCCGCGATCGTCTTGGGTCCGTGGGCCGCGGTGCTTGTGATGACCGCGGTGATCGGTCTGCAAGCGCTGCTCTTTCAGGACGGCGGCCTGCTGGTCATGGGCTGGAATATCATCAACATGGGCTTGTTGACCGTGCTGATCGGCTCGCTGGTCTATCGCTTCACCCGCAAGGTGATGGGCGATGGCAAGGCCAGCCTGATCGTGGCCGGCGCGGCCGGCGCCTGGCTCTCGGTGGAGGTGAGCGCAATCGCCACTGCGCTGGAGTTGGCGATTTCCGGCGTGACACCATTTTCCATTGCGCTGCCGGCCATGGTGCTCGTCCACGCGGTGATCGGCGTGGGCGAGGCGTTGATCACCGTTGGCGCGCTGGTTCTGATCGCCCGCACGCGACCGGATATCCTGGGCAACGGCCAACATGCACCCGGCGCCCGGGCAGCGGTCTGGGTCGGTGCGGGTCTGCTGCTCAGCCTGATGTTGGCCGTCTTTTCCTTCATGGCCTCGCCAAATCCAGACGGATTGGAGCGGGTGGCAACCGACCTGGGTTTTGCAGACCGGGCGCTAGACGCAGCCTATCAACTGCTGCCGGACTACACGATCCCCTTTATCCACAACGAGACGCTGTCGGGCGTGGTTGCGGTGGTGCTGGGCGTGCTGATCGTCTTTGGGATCATGGTTGCGGTGGGCAGGATCGTACGCAGACAGACGGCAAATTCGTAGCCGACCCAAGACACCGGGTTTCTTCGAGAAACCCGGTGTCTACTTTTCAACAACAACCGATGCACATCCACTTCAACGATTCCTATCACCAGGGCGAGTCGGTCATTCACCGGCTGGACCCGCGCACCAAGATCCTGATCGCCGTCGGCTTCATTTTGACGGTGAGCCTGACGCCGGTCGGACTTTTCGACCTCTATTTGGCGCTTTTTGTCATGGTGATGGCCGTGGCAGTCGGTTCTGGGATCGGTGCGGGGCTGGTGTTGAAGCGCGCCTTTGTCGCGCTGCCCTTTGCACTGGCCGCGGTCGCTCTGCCCTTCACCATGCCGGGCGAGGTGATCGCGGTCGTGCCGATCTTCGGCGGGATCGATGTGACGCTAGAGGGCACGGTGCGCGCGCTCAGCATCATGGTCAAGTCGTGGATTTCGGTGCAGGCGGCCATCGTCCTGATCACGCTGACCCCATTCCACGATCTGCTTTGGGGGTTGGGCGAGTTGCATGTGCCACGTCCCATCATCGCGATTGTCAGCTTTATGTATCGCTATCTCTTTGTGTTGTCAGATGAAGTGCTGCGGCTGTTGCGGGCACGCGCCTCGCGTGCCGCGGCAATGCCGGGCGTGCGCAGCGGCGGGCCGTTGCTCTGGCGTGGCAAAGTGGCGGGTTACATGGCCGGCGGGTTGATGTTGCGTTCCTTCGACCGCAGTGAACGCATCTACAACGCGATGGCCGCGCGCGGGTATGACGGCGAGATTCGCTCGTTCACCCAGCGTCATTTCCACACTGCCGATTTCGTCGCAGGAGGAATTGCCGGCGTTGTCCTGGTCTCGATTCTCCTGCTTGCCTACCGCTGAGTCTTTCCATGCATCACACCATCGAAGTCGAGAACCTCCAGTACACCTACCCCGACGGCAGAGAAGCGCTTTGCGGCGTCGATCTGAGCGTTGCGCCCGGCGTCAAGATGATGCTGGTCGGTCCCAATGGCGCGGGCAAATCGACGCTGATGCTCCATCTCAACGGTATCTTGCGCGGGCAGGGCAGCGTGCGCGTGGCCAGCATGGAGATGGGCAATGAAAATCTGAAACAGATCCGCGCCGCGGTGGGCATGGTCTTTCAGAACCCGGACGACCAGCTCTTTTCGCTGACCGTCTATGACGACGTGGCCTTTGGGCCGATCCACATGGGTTTGCAAGAAGATGAGGTGCGACGGCGGGTGGCCGATGCGTTGGCTGCTGTGAAGATGGACGCCTATGTCGATCGCGTTTCACACCACCTGAGCGTGGGCGAGAAGAAACGCATCGCGATCGCCACGGTGCTTTCCATGCAGCCGGAGATTTTGGTGCTGGACGAACCGACCGCAGGGCTTGATCCGCGGGCGCGGCGGCTGCTCATCAACCTGCTGCGCGACCTGGAAATGACCATGCTCATCTCCACACACGACATGCACATGGTCGCCGAGTTGGGTCATGAAACCGCGGTGATGGACCACGGACGGATCGTCGCCGCAGGACCGACGGACAAAATACTGGCCGACACAACGCTTCTGGAAGAGCATGGGCTGGCGATGTGAGGTATGGACAGATTCAGGCAAATCGCTGACCGTGGCAGCGGCTGAGCCGCTCGACCCGCCCCGCGCAGTCGCCTCGGAGCGGCTTCCCATCAGATACATCGCACGGAGCCTGTTTGGGAAGATCGCTGTGTAGAGCTGGTAGATCGCCTCGACGATGGTCGAAACCCGCGCCTCGGACGGAACATTCAGCAGATGTCGCGGCTTCTCCATTTTCAAGCTCCACCTGCAATCGAACTTGCCTTCAATCAGAGCGGTGGCCGTTGCCAGCCGCCCAGCTCGCTCTCCAGCACTTTGGCCAGCGCCAGCGCCACGTCCTCGCGCCACGGACGCGCCACTACTTGCACGCCGATCGGCAACCCATCCTTGCCTGCGCGCACGCGCACGACCACACACGGGTTGCCGGTCATGGAAAAGGGAATGGCGTAGTCGAAGCGCTGGGGATCCTGTGCGCGAAACGGCGGCGCGGCATGGTGGTCGGCGGGGCAGAGGAGGGCGTCGTAGTCGTCCAGAAAGCGCAGGAAACTCGAACGCAGATAGTCCCAGGCGGTGAAGGTCTCGACCACATCCTGCCCCGGTGAGCCAGAGATCGCCTGCCAGGCATCGTGGATGACGCGAGCGTCGCGCACCATGTCGCGGGGATGCGCCTGCTCGATCTGCACGCCGGCGCGTGCGAGCGCCTGTGACGCCGCGCCGACGGCATGCACTGTCTCGTCGCTGACCGGAGAACCATTTTCCTGGCCAAAATGAGCAACCGTCAGTTCGGAGGGTCGCACCGTCGAAAAATCGCGATGGGCCACCGGCGCCACCCCCGAATCGGCCCCATCTGGCCCGGCAAGCAACGGCAGCAACAGCGCCAGGTCGTCCACATACCGCGCCACCGGCCCCAGCTGGGTGATGGGATCGCTCAGCCCACCAGGGTGGTTATAGACGCCCGTATTGGGCACGCGGCCAGCAGTCGGCTTGAGCGCCGCCACCCCGCAGTAATGAGCGGGCACTCGCAACCCACCCCCTGCATCGCTGCCCAGGCCAAAGGGCTGCCGCCCGCCGCGACAAGAGCCGCCTCACCGCCGCTGCCCCCGCCGGGCGTATGCTGTGGCTGATACGGATTCAACGTGCGACCGGTGATCGCGTTTTCCGTATCGCGGCCACGGCCGGCTGGCGGGCAATTGGTCTTGGCCAACAGGATCGCCCCCGCCGCGCGCAGCCGAGCAACCACGGTTGCATCTGTCCGCGGGGGTTCTCGTCGCCGAATACGCCGGTCCAACTCGCTGGTCAGGTTGGCCGTCCCGATGATATCCACCACACTAAACGGCACGCCATGCAGGGGTCCGCGTACGATGCCGCTGTCCAGGTCGGCGTCGGACTGGCGGGCCTGCTCGCGGGCATCTGGCGCAAGCAGCACCACCGCGTTGATCGCCGGGTTGATGGCGGCGATGCGATCGAGATACGCCTGCATCACATCCGCGGCGCGCACGCGGCGATCTTGGATCGCATTGGCCAACTGTTTCACCGAAGCAAAATGAAGCTCATCTACGAATGGGACTGGATTCGCCATGTCAGCTCTGGGCCTCGCCGCGCTTCTGGCGGGCAAAGGCTTTCGCGATCGCCGGCGCGGGATAGTGAAAGAGGTCGGCAAGCTCGGCGTGAGAAAACCAGCGTGGCTCTTTCAGCCCATAGTGTGCGTGGTTCTCTGCCCGTAGTTCTCCGCCAGTGATC
>JAAUPU010000475.1 GCA_012032975.1 Caldilineaceae bacterium
TTCCCGGTTACGATTTTAGCTACAAGATCAATATGGCCTATGTCGTGGGGGAGGAGCGGGGCTACCCGGGAGGTGGCGCTCAGTTGGCCAAGGACACGGTCAGCAGCTTCATTGGCCAACCAGTCCAATATTATGTCCGCGTCAATTTCCGCGGCTTTGTCGAATTGGTCGACCTGATCGATGGCGTCGAAGTGGCTGTCCCCCTGACCATCCATGATGAGCAGTATCCGACTGCCGACTATGGGGTCGAAACGTTCCACCTGGATGGGGGCATCCAGCATCTGGATGGCGAAACTGCGCTCAAGTATGCGCGCACCCGCAATGTGGACAGCGACTATGGACGCGCTCGCCGGCAGCAACAGATCATCCGCGCCGTGGCAGACAAAGTGTTGCGCGCCGATATGTTGCCCACACTGTTGCCCAAAGCGCCCCGGCTGCTTTACACCATGCGCAGCAGTATTGAAACTGATATCCCCATGGCCATGCAGCTTGAGTTGGCCAATTACATGGGCGACTCCTCCATCCGAGAAATTCGCCAGCTTGTCCTCGATCAATCGTATGGCGAAGAGACCTACAGCTCCGATGGTGCATGGATTCTCCTGCCAGATCGAGCTCGCGTGCGAACGGCGCTGGGCGAGTTCTTTGGGGATGCCCCCGCAAGCGCGGCAAACGCGAACCATCCAGAATGGGTGCGCATCGAGATCTTGAACGGCACCGATCAGCCGGGCGTCGCGCCCGCGCTCGTGAGTTGTTGGAGTCCGAAGGTTGGCAGGTGGTGGCGATCGGCGATGCAGATCGCAGCGACTATGGCAGGACGCTCATCATCAACTATGGCGTGCCCGATGCTCTCGTCGAGCAGTTGGGTGTGGATTTGGATCTGGAGCCGAATCTTTCGAGCTTACACGGGCTTAACATCACCGCACCGGTCGATATGCGTATTGTGGTGGGCCAGGACATTTTGCCTAGCATTCGCTGATCTTCTGGTAAAGTTTGCCGCCCTGTACTTGGCCGAGTTTCCGATGGATCCTTGTGGTGAATCAATGGTGTAGCTGTGGCAGAGTCCGATTGGGACTCTGTTTTTTTGTAGCAGGGGCTACCTTCGCCGCTCCACCTGATCGACTACACTAGGAGCATTCATTCAGCGGCCCAATCCGCGGCAGGCAGAACGGAGAACAGATGCGACGTCGATATTGGTTTGGAATCCTGACTGCGACACTCTTTGGCTTGTTCTATCGGTATCTGCTGCGCGTTCAACCGCTGCGAGAGACCCCTCCACCAAACCCGGCGACGGACTACGCCGAAGCCAAGCGCCGCATCCAAGCATTGCAACGTGATGAAAGCCTTGATCTCAATCCGCTATGTCGGACCTTCTTTACTCGATCACGGGGCACCGAACGAAGCGGGTCGCCGTACTCTTTCACGGCTATTCAAACTGCCCCCATCAATATCATCACTTTGCCCCGCGGCTGCACGAACTGGGTTATAACGTTCTCGTCGCACGTCTGCCGCGTCATGGATACGCCGATTCAACCGGCGCTTCAGGTGGCCCACTTGACGGCCAATGAGCTTGTCTGTTTGGCCAACGCCGCCGTAGACATTGCTCGTGGACTGGGCGAACAGATCACCCTTTTGGTCTCTCTCTGGGTGGCGTGGTAGCGGCATGGGCTGCGCAAAACCGGGTGGATGTGGACAAGGCGCTGTTGGTGGCGCCGTCGTTCGGCATCGCATCGCTGGATCCCTCCCGCTACCCGCTCTATGCAAACCTGCTTGCCAGGATGCCCAACCGATTCGAGTGGTGGGATCCCGAACGCAAGGATGAGCGCAACGGCCCTACCCACGCATACGCTGGCTATTCGACGCGCGGCATCGCCACCTTGCTTCATCTCAGCCTGATCGTCCAATCGGCCGCGCGGCGTCGCGCGCCCGCGGCGCGTGCGATCACCGTCTTTACGAACCCAAGCGATGAGGTCGTGCGCAACGAGGTGACCGCACAGGTTGTGGAGAATTGGCGCCGAAATGGCGCGTCGATCCACACCCATGAATGCCCGGCCGACTGGAAGCTGATCCATGATCTGATGGACGTTCAGCAAGAGGAACAGCAGGTTGAGATTGTATATCCAGAACTAATTGAATTGATGGTTGGAGACGCGTAGGTTCTGCAGCGGGGAACGTGTTTGACATTGGGTGGTTGACCGCCCAACGTGTCTATGAGTACCAAAGCTTTCTATTGTCTATGGGGAGAAAACGACTGTGCAGACAGAAGTCGATGAAGTCGAGGTTCGTCACAACGAAGCCGCAAGTCAATTTGAGGCGGATGTCAACGGGCAGGCGGCTGTGCTTGTCTACATGCGCAGCGGCAGTTCGCTGGTGATCGTCAGCACGCGGGTACCGCCGGAGTTTCGCGGCATGGGCATCGCGGCCAAGCTCACAAAGACCGCATTTGAATATGCGCGCAGCCAAGAGCTGTCGGTCACACCGATGTGTTCCTATGCGTCTACATTTGTGCGACGCCATCCAGAATATCGCGATCTGGTCGGATAGGTCCGGTTGCACCCACCTGAAAGCAGCCAGCTCTCAGGTGGGTATGGATCCAGCGGTCGCCGATCGCCCCCCATTTTGTTTGCCAGAATTTGGTCTTCGCGCAAACGACCCGAATAAAATCCCAGAGATCTCCACAATCTGTGGAAAGCCTTTTTGGCAGGGATCACCTCAACTGCGCAGCTTGCCCGCGGTCGCTTCTTCAACCGCCGCATGATGCGCCGGCGCAGCTGGGTGATCTCCTTTTCGCCCAGGCTTTTCTCCGCGCTCTGATAGGTGAGGCGGAATGCGATCGACTTGTGGTTTACCGCCAGCGGTTCGCCGCGGTAGATGTCGAAAAGCTCGACGTCGGTCACCAACTCACCGCCAGCCGTCTGCATGAGTTCCTGAACCTGGCGCACGAGCACATCTTCCTCCACCTCGAACGCCAGGTCTTCCATCACCGGTGGATAGTTGCTGATCGGCGGCAATGGCGCCATCTCCCAATGGGGACGAATCAGTGGCGCAATATCCAGCTCGGCCACGCAGACGCGCACCGAGGGCAGGCCAAAGGCGGAGCGCACTTGAGGATGGATTTCGCCGAGGATGCCCAAATAGTTCCCCTGGAAGAATATCTCGGCGCAACGCGGGCCAAAGGTGGACGTATCCGGTTTGGCGCGAAACTCCATGTCGGTGAGCGAAAAACCGAGATGCTGCACCAGGTCTCGACCACGCCCTTCAGGTCGAAGAAATCCATCTCCTCCCCGCCCTCCGCCGTGCGGTAGAAATTTTCGGCCTGTCGCGCCCCGGTCAATAGCACGCTCACCCGACGAACTTCGCGGGGCAGCACGCCGTCGCCATCCTCCGGCAGGTAGACGCGACCGACCTCGAAGGTGGTCGAGCGAGAGACGAAGCGCAGGTTGCGGGCCAGACCTTCGAGCGCGCTGACGGTCAGCGTCCGGCGCATGGATCGGCGCGTCTCGACGCTTGGGTTGGTGATGGTGATGAACGGCGGCTGTTTTGAATCCGCCGCGTGAGGCGTTAGCTTTTGATGGCTCTCTGCCGTCGTCAACGGGTGGTTGATATTTTCCTGAAGCCCGGCGCCCACCAGGATGTCGCGGATTTTCTCCTCGGTCTGCAGCATCTGGTTACGATGCTGGGTGGGCAACTCGTCGACTATCAAGGTCGTGCCCACCTTTTCATAGCCGATCATGCGTGCGACTTCCTCGATCAGATCCGCAGGTATGCGAACGTCGAGTCGATGCCAGGGCGCGGCGCAAGCCAGCAGCGGCTCGTCCCCGTGGCGATGCAGCGCAAAGGTCGATTCAGGGTTGGCCGCGGCCGCGACCTGGCTTACCTGCTCCACCCGAAAGTCGAGTTTTTCCAGGGCATCGGCCGCCGTTTCCAGCGACACATCCATCCCCAAATCCGCGCCATGTCACTTGATGTGGTGTAGACCAGAAGCTCCGGCTGGACCACGGGGTAGGCGTCCACCATGCCCGGCGCCACGCGCCCGCCCGCATAGACGCG
>JAAUPU010000476.1 GCA_012032975.1 Caldilineaceae bacterium
AATCGCGCCGGCAAAGAGAACGTCTTCTCCCGTGATTTCACCATCTGTCCCGGCGCAAATGAGGTGGATGGGCAGGTGTTCTGCATGAAGCCGATCGACGACAGCCGTGCGATTCATGAACGCTCCGATCAAGATTTGATTGGCGGCGGCGGCCTGCAGCAGGGCATGAGTTCCATTCGTTGTTGTAAACGCGATCGTTTTTCCGGCAACACGCGACGCTGGATACTCCAGTGGCGAGTTGCCGCAGTCAAATCCTTCGATACGCACGCCACCTCGTTCACCGCCAAGGAGCACGGCGTCAGCACCCAGTTCGTCCCGTACGCGCCGGGCGGCATCCGGAGTGCCGCAGGGAATGACCTGCAGCGCTCCGTGATCCAGCGCGGTAATCATGGTCGACGACGCGCGAAGAATGTCGATGATCACAGCCGTGCTGCCTTGTAAGGATGAAGCTTCCATCAATGAAGGAAGTAGATGGACATTCAATAGCTGGGTCATAAGAAATCTGCCGGTTGATGTGTTTGATCGCCCCTGGTGAAAGTCAGGTTCGCCGCGAGTGTGTTCCGCAGACCAATTCGATAGTGTATCCTCTGCGGCTTTCCACTGCCTCACTATGAGCAACGATTGTGGCGTCCAGAAAATCTGGATGCTCAGAGTCACGATTCTGACTTTAGCCGCCAGTGTCTCGTCAATTTCCCCTGCACCGTACCCGCCTGTTCTTCCGGAGCCTTCGAATGATCCGCGCCATGTTCCTGACCACCACCGCAACTGTCTTGATGCTCTGTTCAGCAAATGTCAGCATCTTTGCCGACGAGTCAAAGCCTGAAGCATCTGAAAATTCAGCACCTGTTCCGCCAGCCGCACGGATCGACGGAACCGGCCCGGGATGGAAGTCTCTTGGAAAGGACGATTTCGTCAACGTTAACTGCGATGAAAACACCTGGAGCTTTCCCAACGGAGAAATCCATTGCACGGGCAGTCCGGTGGGAGTTATTCGGACACAAAATCAGCTCACGAATCTTGAGCTCGTCATTGAATGGCGACATATGAAATCTGCGGGGAATTCGGGCGTGTTCCTTTGGGCCAGCGAGGATTCACTCACGTCTCTCAAACGCGGCGGGCTGCCTGCAGGGATTGAAGTGCAGGTGCTCGATCATGGATACGCCGAAAAATTATCGCCAAAAAGACAGGCAAAGAACCGTGACTGGTTCACAACCAACGGCGATGTGTTCCCCACGGGCAACGCCGACATGGTGCCTTTCCCACCCGTTGCGCCGAACGGGAAACGCAGCTTCCCGTCAAAGAATCTCAGTCGGGGAGTAGGAGAATGGAACCACTATTACATTCGGGCCGTCAATGGCGAGGTTCGCCAGCGTGCCCGCCACGAGGGAAACGGCGAGGATCTTCATCGGGCCGCACCGATCGCGCGGATCTGGTCGTCATTGCCGGTGAGCTGCCAGCGGATCAGCGACACCGGGATCATGCCGGCGTTGTTCACCTCGTCGAAGTAGCGGCGCAGCGTGAAGTCCGCGCCGAGCTGCTGCGCGCGCTCGCGCATCAGGTCCTCAAGCAGGTACTTGCCGGTCACGTAGCTCGTGCCATAGCCGGGCTGGCGCAGGTACAGCTGCTGTTCGAAGCCGAGCAGGTCGAGGTCGGGCCGCATCCAGCCGCGCGGCGTCCACTCGACCTGGAAGGCCTTGGCCTGCTGCAGGTCGAACTGGTTGTCGTGCGCGTACAGTGACGCGAGCCCGCGCGCGGCGCGCTGTGCCAGCATGATCCAGACGATTTCACGCGTGCGCGGCGAGTCGTCGAACAGGCCGGCATGCAGCATGAACTCCTCCATCGCGGTCGCCATGCCCTCGGCACGGCTGTCCCAGATGTTGTAACGGAGCGCGACGCGCCTGACCGGGCTCGCATGCGGCTCGTCACGCATGCGCGCGAGGTCCCACCAGTGGTAGAAGTGCGTGTACAGCGTCAGCGGCTCGTAATGGGTCGCGATCGCGAAGAAGTTGCGGGTCTCGATCGGCACGTAGGCGCCCATCTGCGCCAGGATGGCGATCAGCGCCCAGCCCAGGGTGGCTAATGTGTGCGTCCACCAATTGGGTAGCCCAAGGTCCAAACTTTTGCTAAAGCGTTCCTTAGCGGTCGTATACTCTTGGCACTGCTCGGCCAGGCAACCCTCTTCCCAAATAATGAACGACCTATGCAAACTCAGGCCAAGTTCTTCCATCAGTTGCCACCCTTCGGCAAAACATGCGCTGGCTTCGGCAAAGCGACCCTGAAGACGGAGCGCGCCACCCAGCAGGGTGATGCCTTCCAAACGGAAGAGACTGAGATGATGTTGACGAGCAATTGCGATAGTCGCGCGGAGTTGTTCTTCTGCGTGGTGATAGTGCCCGCGCACAAAATTGATTCGCCCCAATACTTTATGAGCAACAACAAGCAATCTTGGCGAGTTTAGTCGTTTGGCTACGTCATACCCTGCTTGAATTTGCGCTTCGGCCTTGGCATAGTTACCAAAGAGAAGTTCAGTTTCGCCAAGGACTAGCGCGATAATTGCTTGCTGCCAGGTGTTATCGGTTGCTTGTATTAGACGCTGTACTTCTGAAAACAACGCCGCCGCACGCGGCAGATTGCTCCCAATCATTAACATGCCCCAAAGGAGGAGACAAGTGGCGGCGGCAAGAGGACTTCCCTCGTGCTGCAATATCGACCAACTAGATTGATAGGCGGTGTGAGCCTGCTCAATTCTGCCAAGACGAACATTGCACCAAGCAAAGAACGTATACAGGCGGCCCATGAATAAGCGTACCGACGCACCCAATTTATAATATTGTTGGTTATCAACAGGTAAAAATAAGCCCATGGCAAAGGAACATAGATCGATTGCATCCGCATAGATGCCTTGTTGTTCATAAAACCAGAATAAGGTGCTTATGCAGCCGTCGAGTTCATCCCATAGCTGGTGCGTCACTGCCCGTCGCCATGCCGTACACACGTTGTCTATTTCATTGCGGATTTGCTCGATAGCTTCGCCATAGGCAACACCCATCACTCTGCTATCCATGCTCGCTGCAAATTCCAAATAGAAGCGGGCGTAAGTTATCTGGAGCGTTGCAATGTGTGCGGGCCACTGCTGAAGCTTCTGCAGCGCAAATTCATGGATCGTCTTGTGTAAAATATAACGGTTTGGTTCTACTCTAGTTAGTAGGGATTGGTCAATGAGATGCTTCAGTGCATTCGGGGATGCACCGGCAATCACTTCGGCAGCATTGCGGCAGAAGAACCGGGGGAAGATAGAGAGTCGCGCTAATAGGAGTTGACCTGGCGGCGAAAGCAGCCGCCAGGAACGCTCGAAGAGCGTGGCCAGGGTGCGCTGGTCGGGCGGTAAGTCAGCTATCTCCGCAGTCAAAAAGTCCAGCCCTTCGGCCAATTCTGCCGCCAGTTCATCACAACTCAGTAACGGCAACATGCTGGTAGCCAACTCGATGCCCAAGGGTAAGCCATCGACCATTGGCAGATGCGGTTGACCGGCGCGATGGTCTCGGCATTGATGGCGAAGCCGGGGTCAAGCAACTGCGCGCGCTGGACAAACATCGTCATCGCTTCGCTTTTGCGCCACTGCTCATCCTGTAATAGCGCGGTCAGCTTGGCCCGAGGGTGTGCATTGGCCGCGCGGTCGGCGGCTGGCGGCAACGAGAGCTTGTCCAAGCGTTAGCAAGCTTTCTCCACGCACATTCAGGCGCGTGCGCGACGTGATGAGCACCTTGACCTGCGGCACTTGGGTTAGCAAGTTGACCAGTGCCTGGCTTCCCGGCAGCAGGTGTTCAAAGTTGTCGAGAATAAGCAACATGCGGCGCGGGCGCAGGTAGATGTAAAGCTGTTGGAGCGACGTTAAGTTGACATCAGGTTGCATGCTGAGTTGTTCGGCAATGGCGCGTAAAACCGCTTCGCCGGTCGTTGTATCATTGCGCACGACCGGCGCCGCGTCCTCCTGAACAGCGCGCGTAATATCGCTCAGCGGCACAAAAAGAGGCGTCCGCAAAC
>JAAUPU010000477.1 GCA_012032975.1 Caldilineaceae bacterium
CAGCATCCGAGGTCGAACAAGCCAGCGCGGCCGGCTGGCAGGTTGTCTCGCTGGGGGCGCGCATCTTGCGCGCCGAGACTGCGGCCATCTCCGGCCTGGCAGTCTTAATGGATCGTTTGGGCCAGTTTGAGTAATGGCCCCAAAAGTCTGCCGCCGTTCTTCGCAAAGGCAAGAGATTGTCTTGCCCTGAGCCGTGGAAGAGAGTCGCATCCCTTACGGCAGCACTCGCCAAAGCTCGATCAACGGCGTGCCATCGCGTTGGCTGAAGACTTTCTCGAGGTGAGGGGTCAGCCCACGGGCGGTCGCCGCGTCAATAAACCTTTCACGCCGCCCAGCAAATGCCTCTTGCCCGGCTGTGTGCAGCAGATAGACCACGTCTGGATTCTCCAGAAAGCCCCCCAGTCGCGCGAAATTTTCGTCGGGCGTCGTCGGCGAGCCGTAGCCGAACACCTCTATCGGCGTCACCGTCCCCTCGCTCAAGAAACGCACCGTCGCATCGAAGCCCCAGTCCAACGCCACGGGCGAGCCAAGTCCATTGTAGCGTAGATGATAGGCGAGATCGTAGCTTGCGTCGGAATGGCTTGCCAGCCCGCCACTTCGGGTCAATGCGCGATGATAGCGCGCCGTCGCGGAGAGGTCCAGCAAGAGCCAGGTGAGGATGACGGCTGTGACGGCATAGCGCCGGCGGTTGAGCGCTTGGCGCCCTTTCCCAGCCAGGCGCTGAGGCCAAGACCTACGACCGCTACAGCCAATGGCTGGATCAGTGCATAGTGGGTGATAAAGAGGTCGCTGACTGTGAAGAGGCTCAAGATGAGGGTCGCAGCCAGCAGTACTACCGGCGGTATGACAAGACGGGGCGCTCGCCAAAGCCCGACCACCACCGCACCAACCGCCAGCCAGGGCGCTGCCATGTTGGCAAAGAGTCCGCCCAAATACCAGAAATGGTCCCCGCGCAACGTTTGGAACAATTGCCCGCCACGCACGGTCAGATTCTGCAGCAACGCCAGGTTATCGACCCCATAATAGCTCTGGCGCAGATTGTCCGTCACGCTGGTCACAGTGCCTGCAGTCTGCCAGTTGAAGAGCCAGAAGGGCGTCAGCGGCAAGAGGAAGAGGCCAAACGCGGCTGCCAATCCACCGATCGACAGGCGCGGGGCAAGGGCGCGACAATTGCGACGCAGCCACCACCACCACCCCAGTGACATCAGAGCGAATGGCCCAACGACCCAGATAGCCAGCAATTTGGCATAGAGCGCGAGACCGGCAAAAAACGCAGCCCACAGCAAGTGGCGTAGACGGCTGGTGTGCAGCCAACGGACACCCTGCCACAGGCAGGCAAAGACGAGCGGCTGGGTCAGGTTGGTGACAAAGATGCCTTGCCGGCTCCAGAAGACGAAACTGGGCGACGCCGCGAGCAAAGTGATTGCGATCAGTGCGGCCAAAAGAGATGGACGCTTGGGTCTTTTTCTTCTGTCTGTGGGTTCACTTCAAGCGCCGCGTCATAGGCGATCCATGCTGAGACGGCGCGCTCGACCATGACCAGCGTGACGAGACCGGTGAGCAGCGACAGCATCCGCAGATTGGGCACGCCAACGCCGGTCAGCGCGAGCAAGGGGATCGCCAGATAGACGTTGAGCGCGCCGATGTAGTCCTGCACCATCAAGGGGAAGCGACGTCCGAGAAAGGAGATGGTCGTATCGCGAAACGCGGTCATCGGCGACTGATGTAGCAACTCCAGCGCGTTGACCCCTGCTTCTTTGGCTTCGTCGTAGTGCAAACCGGGGAGACCTAGCTGGAAGCCAGCCAGCAGAAGGTAGAGGCCCAGCGCGCCGATCAACCAGGCCAGCCGCCAGCCGCGCGTCAACTCCATGTGTCGATCTCCATTGGCAATGTGGGCGGTATAAGCTGGGCGTCTAGGCTGCGAGGTCGATCAGCGCGCGACGAGATAGGCTTCGCTGACCATGCTTTGATAGTTCCAGCCGCTGGCATAGATACGCACGCTGTCGATGTGGGCTGGGCGTGTCGATTGCAGTTCTTCCATCAGATTGGGTGACTGATAGGTGTACCACTTGAAAGGAGGAATTTTTTCGCCATCGATGACGCGCCAGTTTTCGTTCTCCGGGTCGCGATAGTAGAAGCCGTGGCCCCAAGTGAGTACCTTGCCGTAGATATCGGTGTAGGTGAGCTCGACGCGCAGCGGGAATTCCGAGCTAAGATAGCCCGCGCCGGAGAGGCTTTGATGCAGAAGTTTGACATCCAACTGGAGAAAAAGCTCATCGTAAACGTTGACGTCTTTGTTCACCTCTTGGGTAATGCCAACTTCAGTGGGCACATTCTCCTCGCCCTGACGGATAAAGTGGGCGACGCGTCGGCCATCGCGTTCAATGCTGCGCACACTGCCGGGAATTACATTTTCGGCGATGACATAACTCTGCCACGTGTTCTGCATGGACTGGGAGAAATCCCCGTTTGCCAGCAGATTCTGCTCTGCCGAGACTGGGTCGCGCAGGATGTCACCCTCGCTCATCCAGGTGCGCAAACCGGCATCTACCAACACGGTTTCGCTGTCGGCCTGTGACAATTGGGCCTGGCCAAGTCGTACGGTCAAATTTGTCTGTTCGGGCGAGACCGCAACCTGATAGCTGCCCGCGGCCAACTGGATCGCGCCGTGTGGCGTCATCAACTCCACATCCAGCTCACGTTGATCTCCGCTGTTGGTAAAGATGCGCGCCTGTCCTTTTTCCAGTCGCAACACGACGCGATAGGGTTCGGGGCTGGACGAGAAGAAGGGCCGGCGGATCTCCTCGACCTCCAACACCGCGCCGGGGTAGATCTGCACGCTGCCCAAGGCGACGCTCGTGTTATCGACCCCGATCAGGTCCAGCGTGCCCTGTGTGGACTCGTCGCCAGCTACAATGCGGTAGCCTTCAGCCACGTCCTCGCGCGGCGCGGTGATGGCGATGGGTTCAGCCGCTTCGGATGTATAGAGCAACAAGGTGCCGAGCGTCGGTTCGAGGCGAGCAGAGTGGCTGACGGTCGCATAGCGGATGGTGTAGTTGACGGTAAGCGGAACCATGATCAGCAACAGGACAAAGACGCCAAAGCTGGCAAGAAGCACGAACCACGCCATGCGTTCCGGGTTTTCTCTCCAACGCGCCGACGGCCCTGACCCCCAACTTGCGCCCTGTCCAGCGATTGATTCAGCAGGCGCGGCGCCGGATAGCTCCGTACTCATTGTCCACCACCCTTGCCGGACTGCGAGGGCGGCTGTTCGCCATGTAATTGTTGCTGGGTGCGCTGGCGATGCTCTTCGATGCTGATGCGGGTGAGGCTGTCAAGCCACTGTTTCGCGTCCTTATCAGAGGGCCGTACTTCCAGCGCACGCTGGAAGAAGGCAGTCGCACGGTTTAGCTCTCCGCGCTCCTTGTAGATCAGGCCGAGATGATAGTGGACGTTGGGCGCTTCCGGGTCAATCGACAGCGCGCGCTGATACGCGCGAATCGCTCGCTCCTGCTGTCGCGGGCCAGAGGTCTCCAGCCTGCCCAATTCGGCCGCGCCCAGGTTCACCCAGAGCATGGCATTGTCCGGGTGACGGGTGACAGCCTTATTGAGCACAGACGCGGCCTTGTTCCACTTGCGCTGCAAGACATACGCACCGCCCAGGTTGATGGCCAGGTCCGGGTCTGTCGCATCGATTTCGAGCAACGGCGCCATCTTCGTGATGGCTTCGCCCGGTCGATTTTGACTGAGGAGGCGTGCGCCTTCATTCAATGTTTTGTGAAACTGTTCTGCGTCATCAGAAGTTTTCATCGTCTGACCTCCAAGTCGAATTGACTATCGGACCTTCGACCGGGTCCCTGCCGCGTCGACCGCGGCCTCTCCACCACCCAGCCCGTCACCCACCCCGCCATCCAAATCCTGCCCTGGATCGGATGCGCCCACATTGTGATAGACTTCATATTCTTCCAGCGTGGGCGCAAAAATTCGACGACGTACTCGTTTGGCACGCCCATCGGTTGCGCTATCTCACCGAGCAGGGCAT
>JAAUPU010000478.1 GCA_012032975.1 Caldilineaceae bacterium
GGCCAATGCACGGGTTGGCAACGCTCAAGGTGTGCAGTAATGGGCGTGGTTAGAGCAAACCCAGGGTGGTGTGACGCTTCTTGACGCCAAAGCGTTTGCTCTCTTGCCGAGACAACGAGGCGCTTGCCTCGAAGAAGCCATAGGTCCGACGTAGCTGACCATAATGGCGCTGCACCATCTCGTGGGGATGGTTGGCCATCACCTGCCAAATGGTCTGTTCGATCTCTTCGATCCGCCAGAGCATTTCGCCAGGACTCTGGGGCACGGGGATATCGGCATAGGTCGGTGGGTTGCCGTAGCTGTGGGGAAAGGTGATCTCCTTGGACGGGAGGCGTGGCAAATAGCCGAGTGCAACGACGGCCATCCCAAATGCCAACAGCTGGTGGCGAATCTTCTTGACTTCCGCTGGATCATCAGCGCCCGCCTCCCCCGGCTGGGATTCGTTCTCTTCGAACCCCAGTTCTTGGCTCAGCGACTTCCAATCGGTCAAGACGCGGTTGAGCAAGAAGCGCAATTCGAGGCGGTCGGATAGTTGAGACGAACGGACGCTGAGCACAAAACCTTCCCGCACCGTGTTGAGATAATCGCGAGCCTGTTGCAGCACAATCTGCTCCACCTGGTCCAGGCTCTTTGGCTCGTCGCGCTGGACATGGGCGCTCTGTTTCAGGTTCAACGACAGCAGATGGGTAGTCGTTTCTGCCAACTCTCCAATTCCAACAAATTCGAATAGGACGGATTTCTCTTGCATCGGTTCGCTCCTCGGCACATCCTCGATTGTTGATGGACTGATGTGGGCGGCGATGATACGATTTTACGGGTCGGTGGTTCGCGTCTTTGGCCACGATCGAAGTGTCATGGCTTCCGGCTGGCGGAAATAGAGTATCGCAATTGGTCGCTCGCACGCAAATCGGAATTTTCGGTCGAAGGAATGCGAATGGCTGAGTCATAGATCATGAGAGGTGGACGGGTGAGCGGGACGGATGATGGGGACGGATGACAATGTGTCAGGACGAGAACCCACGCTCATTCTCTTGCTTTGTCATGCGTTGATGCAGGGCAGTCGGTCAGCCAGTCGGTATTGGTATGGAGGATTGGGCCGACGCGAGTTAGCCTGAAAATGGGCTTTTTGACCGCTTGGGCAGCGGGTAGTAAAATCCAAAGGTACGCCGTCGCCCCGCTTGCGGTTCATGAGAGAACATGATGCGCCTTCGTCGCTCTGCCCTGACTGTTGTCATTCTATTTACTTTGCTTCTCCCCCGCGCCGCGCCGACGCTTCTCGCTCAGAGCGTCCGGCCGCCTGGCGCAGCAACGCCGATCTATGGGATCCAAGGCAGTGGGACGGAATCGCCGCTTCAGGGCGAGTGGCGTGATAGCTTTGGTCGCGTGACGGGCGTGACAGGTGATGGCTTTTACCTGCAAGACCCTTTCGGCGATGGCGAACCGACGACCAGTGACGGCCTTTTCGTCTACACCTACAACCCTCCGACGGTTCAGGTGGGACAATGCGTCTATGTGACCCGTGGCTTGGTCAGCGAGTTTTACGGCAAGACCGAACTGTCGCGGATCAAGAGCGTGGAGCCGGTTGACGCCTGCGGCGGGGGCCAGATCGAACCAGCGGAGATTCCGCTGCCCCGTTTTCGCCAGGATCCATCGGAGCTGTTCGAGCCATACGAAGGCATGTTGGTCCAGGTCAAAGCGCTGGCCGGGGTGGTCCAGGGACCGACCAAACGCTTCCGCGATGGGGAGATTGAGCTTGGATTGGTTGCAGACCCCAATGTGCCGTACCTGTATGGCGAGCGGGTTTTCCAATCGCAAGATGGCTATACAACTGCGCTGGTCTATCTGGACAATGCTGTGGGGGCCACATTGCCCGATGCCAACTGGGGAGACCGGGTTGTCGCCAATCCATCTGGCGATGGGTCGGGCCGTCTAGGCGATCTGACCGCCATCCTCGATTACAATTTCGGCAAGTATCAGCTTGTGGTCTTGCCGGGCCAGCACGTCGTGGGCGAAGCCCAGCCGCGTCAGCCCGAGCGCACCATTCCAGCGGCCCTCGACGAGTTCACGGTATGCACCTTCAACCTGTTTGGCATGGGCCGTGGCAGCGCCCAATTCCCAGCCGACGCTGACTACCTACCTGAATTGACCAGACGCGTACGCTGATCGCAGAGGATCTGCAAGGATGTACGATCGTGGCCTTGCAGGAGGTGGGAAGCCCTGCGGTGGCCGATGACATGGCGCGGCTGTTGCAGGCCGAATTTGGCCTTGTATATCAGCCAACCGTCTTGCCCGGTCCAGGCGCGCAGAACAGTGAATTCCCGCTCAACACCGGCTTTCTGACCCGCAGCGGACGCGTGGCGCTGGTCGAGGCGTCGCTCCGTCAAGGTTGTTCTGGTGTGGATTACGAAGTTGTCGATGGAGCCGCCTGTGGCCCTGGTCTCTATCCGCTCTTCAATCGTCCGCCGCTGGTGGTGACAGTACAAGTGACTGGAGATTGGCCCGGTGTCTATACCATCACATTGATCAACAATCACTGGAAGAGCAAGGGCGGCGACGAGAGCGTCAACGTCATTCGACGAGAAGCGCAGGCCGACCACGTCGCCGCGCTTGTGCATGAGATCACGCAGCAGACGCCCGACGCACACGTGATTGTGGCCGGCGATCTGAACGACTTTCCAGACAGCGTTCCCGTCCAGGCGTTGCGGAAAGGTGTAGATCCCAATCTGATCAACGCGATTGAGTTGTTGCCTCCGCTGGAGCAATATACCTATATCTTCAACAGCGCCAGTCAAGTACTCGATTATCTGTTGCTCACACCGAACATGCTACCGGCGCTGGTCGAGGTCAACCCTCTACGCATCAACGCGGATTTTGCTTCGCCTGCCAGCATCGACGCGAACAGCACATTGCACTCGAGCGACCACGACCCAATCATGCTACGATTTCGACCGGAAGGCGGTGCATGGTTGGCTGCGGACTGGAGCTGGCCCGACATCCAACTGACGCTTGTTACCCGAGACGGATTGCCCACCACAGCAGCCACTACAGAAGCCAACACCGTAGCCACGACAGATGCCAAAGGCAGCGCTCGCATCTGGAACCTGACGCCCGGTACATACCAATTGAACTATCAACTACCGGGCAACCTGGTTGGCGCTGCCGGAACCGAACCATTGGAAATCGAACTTGTCGGGGGAGTGAACCAGATCGAGATGCCAAAGTTACAACACGCAACCGTGCTCTCGACTACTGGGGAGATCCTGGGTCTGATCGCGTTCGATGGCCTCTTGGCGGAACCGACGGACTCCACTCCTGCCCGCTGATTCACACAACACAACACCACGGCTGACCGAGCTGCGGCATTGACCACCACACAGAACCGAATGGGGAAATCATGAAACATGTCTACCTAAGCTGGCACGAGTTGGAAGAACTGGTCAGCAAACTGATCTTCAAACTGGAGACACCCTACGACGCGATCCTGGTTGTCACGCGCGGTGGCATCATCCCAGGCGGGATGATTGCGGAGGCGTTGCAGATGAAGGATGTGCTGACCGCTGCCGTTCTCTTTCCAGAAGACCCAAGCCAGCGCACCAAACTAAGCTGGCCCCGCTTCCTCCAATTCCCGGCAGACCCGTTGCTGGTCGGACGCAAGATCCTGGTTGTAGACAACCTCTGGTATCAGGGTCGCACCATCATGGCCGTCAAAGGCCGGATTGAGACGGCCGGCGGCTTTCCGCAACTGGCGGTGATCCACTGGAAACAGAGCAGCAGCTACTTCCCCGACCAGGTTCCCGACTATCACGCCGAAATCACCGAAGACTTCATCCACTATCCGTGGCAGCGAATTGACGACGCCGACTATCGCATCCGTGTCCAACCTGTGATGCCCCTCTCATGACGACCCACCATAGCCGGCTCACACCAAAATCGCCCAGCGCGGCGCGCCTCCCGGAAATCATCACGCTGCTCAAGGAGGCCCATCCCGACGCAAAGTGCGCATTGCACTTCACCAACGCCCTCCAACTGCT
>JAAUPU010000479.1 GCA_012032975.1 Caldilineaceae bacterium
TGAGTGCCGTCAGCGTCTCGTCCTGTACCGATAGGAGAGACCGGGGCTCAAGCGGAGTGACGATGATGTCAAAGCGCGAGGTGAGCTCGTGCCCGAACTCGGCAGACACCGCCTTGCGGTGCTCTTGGTCAACCTCCTCCAGCGCTCGCAGGCACGCCGACACCATCGCATCGCCCATGACGTAGTAGCGTGCTTCGAGCGCCGGGTGCGGCCGGTGCTCGAAGGCCGGAAGGGTCGTGATATAGGTGCGGAAGCTGGCCATACCCCCCGGCTCATCGGGTAATACCAGGGTAAAGGCATTGTTGGTCTCGGTTACGGCATCGGCATTCTTGGTTGCAGCGATAAGCCCGACGATGATCGCCACCATGCCCATGTCGTTCTCCAGGAAGTCTCGGTGGGGAGCGGTCTCGTCCGGCAGGTTGTCGGCGCTGATGTAGCCGTGGCAACCGGCCTTGGTGTAGGCCGACAGGATCGCCCGTGCGCGGCCGCGCAGGCGGTCGTGGTGCGGGTAGGCGGTGAAGCCCACGCACTGGGCGGCCCGGAAGATGTGCATGATCTCCGCCACCGCCGTGGCGCCCATGCGATGGGCGGGATGGCGGCCTTCATTCCCAGCCGGCGGACCCCGACGTCAATCGGATCGCTCTGGCCAGGGGTACGGGAAGACAAGGAACGGGAAACCCGGGATGGCTTCGACGGCACCTGGGTGGCGCATCCCGACCTGGTACCGGTGGCCCAGGAGATCTTCGATCGGGTGCTGGGTGACCGACCCCACCAGAAGGACCGGATCCCGGAGGCCCGCATGGCCGCCGCGGACCTGATCGACCTGCGGGTCACCGACGGCCGGATTACCGAAGCCGGCATCTCAGCACGTGTCGTGGCGATCCAGTATCTCGACAGCTGGCTCCGGGCGTCGGCGCGGCGGCGATTTTCAACCTGATGGAGGACGCGGCCACCGCCGAGATCTCCCGTTCGCAGATCTGGCAATGGGTCCACCGCGGCGCCAGGCTCAACGATGGTCGTCCCATCACCCGCGATCTCTACGCCGCGGTGCGCGAGGAGGAACTGGCCAAGCTAGGCGGCTCCAGCGAAAGCCGCTTCGAGGAATCCGCCGAGCTGCTGGACAGTCTCGTGCTCAGCGATGAGTTTGTGGATTTCCTCACCCTTTCGGCCTACGACTTGCTCGATTGAGTACAGCTGTTCGCGCACGTTCTGGAAGCGCGCCGCAGCTACATGCTACACCCAGCATCGGAGTGAAATGACCCACAGCTACATCGTCGCGGCCACACGCTCGCCCATCGGCAAATTTGGCGGCAGCCTGGTCGATCTCTCGCCGGTTGACCTGGCTGCCCAGGTCATGGCCGCGGCGTTGACCCGCGCGGCTCTCGATGGCAGCGCGCTCGACCTCTACATTCTGGGCAACATCCTCAAACATGGGCATGGCCAGCTTCTGCCCCGCCAGGCTGCGCTCAAAGCAGGCATCCCCGAATCGGTGGACGGCTATGCGCTCGACATGCTCTGCTCGTCGGGCATGATGAGCGTGGTCAATGGGGACATGGCGATCCGCGCCGGCGATGCCGATCTGCTGTTGGCTGGCGGCGTCGAGTCCATGTCCCAGGCGGGCTTCTTTCTCAGCCACCGCGCCCGGTGGGGCTACAAGCTGATCGCAGGAAAACCGGAGACGCTCATCGATGCGCTGATGGACGATGGTCTGCGCGACCCCACGACGGGCGAGCTGATGGGCGAAGAGACCGAGCGGCTGGTCGTCGAGCAGAAGGTGAGTCGGCAGGAACTGGACGAGGTCGCCTGTCTCTCCAACCTGCGTGCGGCGGAAGCGACCAAGGATGGCGCATTCGCCCGCGAGATCACTCCGATCGAGGTGAAGCAGCGCCGCGGAACGGTGTTGTTCGAGCGCGACGAAGGCATCCGCCCGGAGACAACCATGGAGTCGCTGGCCGGGCTGCGTCCCGCGTTTGCTGAAAACGGTCGCCTGACCGCGGGCAATTCCAGCCAGATCTCCGACGGTGCGGCCTGTCTTGTGCTGGCCAGCCAGCGCGCGGTCGAGCAATACAGCCTGAAGCCGCTTGCCCGCATCTTGGGCAGCGCATGGGCTGGGCTGGAGCCGTGGCGTTTCGCCGCCGCGCCGATCCCGGCCATCGAGAAATTGATGGCCAAGATCGGTCGCAACGTGGGCGACTTCGACCTGTTCGAAAACAACGAAGCCTTCGCGCTGAACAATGTGCTGCTGCGCCGCGACCTGGGGATCTCCTATGACCGGGTCAACATCTACGGTGGTGCGATTGCGCTTGGTCATCCTGTCGGCGCATCGGGTGCGCGCATCCTGGTCACGTTGTTGAATGGGTTGCAGGCGCAGGGAAAGACGCTGGGCCTTGCCTCGCTCTGCCACGGCATGGGCGGCGCCACAGCGATGGCCATCGAGCGGATGTAGGCCGCGTGTGGATGTTCGTGTCACACGACTGATGCAAGGCAAAGCTCGGAGGTTGCATCCACGTCAGTAGGCCGAGCCAACGACAGTGCTATCCCACGTGAAAGCCATCAGATAGGAAGATGTGGCTGCTGCATCCCTGCTACCATGTGGCAGGCGGGTCGCTGGCAGGAAATGACTCCCACGAAGCCTCACCCACATCGTCAAGATTCTCTTTCCCCATCCACTCATGCGCGCCAGCAGATTCCTCTTCACTCCGTTCGCCGATCTCATGGCCAGCACGGCTCCAATCATGGGTATTCACATCTGCCATGCGGTAGAGGGCGCAGTGACCGCTCAGCCCGCGTAGAATGAAGTAGCCGCTGACGGTTGCAAGCGCGAGATAGATCAGGAGCCTTCGTGACAGCAGAAATAGACCGGCTGCGCCAACCAGGATGGAGGCGATCCGCTCGATTCCGGCTACGTTTGTCGGGAGAGAGGGTGCGGCATCACGCAGCGACTCCAATGGCTGACGTTCTTCCACGGTGGAGTCTGCCGTCGATTCATTGATGTATTTCGTCATGTCTATTCTCCATTTCTTGGTCTTGGGACCACCCAAATAGGATGTCCAGCAACTTCGCCAATGATAGATTTTCAAATCGATAGTCGCCCTGGATTGATGCTTGGTGCGACGAGATAAGTCGGGCATACTCGGCGTCGCTCGATATACCAAGAATTGCCAACTTCGGATGCTCAGCCTGGATTCGTCTCAGAAAGCGGAGGGTAACTGCGTCATCCAAGGAAACCACAAGCCAGTCGGCATTGACCCTGTTCAATATCCACAGGAGATGCGCTGGACCCTTGACCTCCACCACGAAGGTGGCGTGTATCAAGCGATGAAGCGCACGCTGAAGCATCTGCCGCAACATTCGTGGTTGAATGGCGAGCAGGATAACGCCTGAATTTCTGGCCTGGGACTTTTTTCGGCTCAACCTGATTTGCCCCAATCCATCGGCAAGCGATGGCCTCGATCTAATTCTCGCAGAAGTTGCGCGCAAGTACGGGTAGGCCCTCGCCAAGGGTCGGATGTATATGGACCGAGCGCTCCAGCACCCGCCAGGAGGAGCCTGCTTCCATGTGGGCCATGAAGACATGGACCAGTTCGGCGCTTTGGGAACCCACCAGGGTCGCGCCCAATATCTTGTCGGTCTCCCTGTCGATGACCATGCGATAAAAACCGCGCTTGTCGCCGATCAGCCCAGCACGCGCCACGTTGCTCAACGATAACGTCGCCGCCTCGGCGCGGAACCCCAGCAGCTTTGCCTGCTGCAATGTCAGGCCAACACGCCCAATTTGGGGTTCAGTGAAGAAGGCATAGCCCAGGACGCGGTCGCCCTGCCGACGGTTCTCGCCCGACAGAATCGCATAAAGCCGACGGTAGTCTTCCCACGACGTGTGGGTAAAGGCAGGCTGACCGGTGACGTCGCCGATCGCGTTAGACGCGCGGATTTGTCGGTCGCAAGCGATCGTCCACCTGGATGTGCCCCTCTTCGTCAAGTTCAATGGCTGCGGCCGACGCATTCAGGGCAGCCGTGTTGGG
>JAAUPU010000016.1 GCA_012032975.1 Caldilineaceae bacterium
GTGGTGGGGCTATTCCGCGTCTGCCAGGCTGCGCGACAAGCGGGGGTTCAACGCTTGGTCCTGGCCAGTTCGATCCAGGCCATCAGCGGTCACCGGGAAGCAGCGCGCACCGTCAGCGTCGAGGATGGTCCTGCGCCCACCAATCACTATGGCTTGACCAAGGTGTGGGCCGAGCAGATGGGCGCGATGTATGCCAGGGTCTACGGGCTGTCCGCGATCGGCGTGCGGGTCGGATGGTTTGCTCGTGATGAGGTGGTCGCCCGCCGCATCGCCCACAGCGAACATGGCGCAGACGTCTACCTCAGCCCCGGCGATGCCGCCCGCTTTTCACTCGCTGTGTGGAGTCGGCGACGCCAGAAGCGGGCCAAAGCGCCATCCTCTTCGCCGCCAGCCGGCCCCGCGGAGCTGCGCCCATCGACCTCTCCGCCGCACGACGGATCATCGGCTATGAACCCCAAGATTGCTGGCCGGAAGGCTGCCCATTTCTGCTGGAGTAGGTGCGTCCGCTTTGTCAGGCAGCCGGGTAGTTGGGTAGTTGGTGATGACAACTTCAGTGATCTTGCCGCGGCGATCGGCGCGTCTGTTGATCATGCGGTTTGCTTGAACTCGTCGAATCTTGAATCCCGGATAATTTACTCCGAAAAAGTCATCTTCAGCGTCAATATTGGCTGGATCAGAATTGCTGAGCATTAACTTGGCAGTCGTATCTTTATTCAGGCAGGAAAAAAAGCAGGCAAGCTGAATCTGATCCTCGTCATCAAACTTTGTCTTTGAATAAGAGGTAAAACTGGCAGTCGGACTGATCGGCCGATAGGGAGGATCGAAATAGACAAAGGTCTTGTCGTGAACATACCGTTTGCTCTCGCTGAAATGACAGGTCTGGAGTTTCGTATTTTTCAAGAGGCTAGATACATTCCTGATATTTTCCGCGTCCAGAATAGCGGGACGTTTATACCGACCAAAAGGCACATTAAACCCTCCCTGGCGGTTGACGCGAAAGAGGCCATTGAAGCACGTCTTGTTCAGAAATATCATGTATGCCGCTCTGACAATCCATTCTTCTGAGTAGCCACTGTGGTCAATCTGCGGCCTCTGCTTGTTATAGGCAGTGCGAATTGCGTAGAAGTAGTCATGGCGACCTGCTTCATCAAGCGAATAGTACTTTTCATTGTGATCGGTGAGTATTTGAATCAGGCCTGTGGGGTCGCGCTGAACGACAGTGTATACAAGAATAAGTTCTTCATTGACATCCAAAAGGATGGCTTCATTTATCTTGAATCGTTGAGCAATGTCGAGGAAAACTGCGCCCCCTCCAACAAAGGGTTCTACATATCTTGTGATGTCACCCGATGCAAGCTCAGGTGGGTAGAGTCCGGCGAATTGCGCAAGCAACTGTGTCTTGCCGCCGGCCCACTTCAAGATTGGTTTGGCTGGAGCCATCATCTACACCGGAACCTTGATGCTGTACACAGGATATCCAAAGTCGGTACGTTTCGATCTGCAAGGTAGTGTGATCGGTCAGACCAATACCTTGTAATAAAACGCGGTCGCGTGCAACTGACCGTTGGCGCTGCGTGCGTATTGGGGGATCACGCCGGAGGGCTGATAGCCGAGAGCGGTGTAAAGCGCCTCGGATGGATCGCCCTGGCGCGTGTCCAGAACCAGCGTGGTACGCCCGGTCGCCAGGGCTGCCTGCTCCAGCGCCCCCATCAACGCCCGCCCAATCCCTTGGCGGCGTTGCTCTCTGTGGACTATCAGTTTGGCTATCTCTGCGCGGTGCAGTCCATTCGCACGCATACACAAATCCAACTGCACTGAACCCACAATCATCCCATCGACGCTGGCGATCCACAACAGACGACTGCCCTGCGCGACATCGCTCAGGACTTGCTGCCAGTAGGCGTCCGCCTCTTGGGGGGCCAGCGGCGGCAGAAAACCAATCGATGCGCCAGAGGTCACCGCATCGATCAGCAGGGTGGCCAGTTGGCGGCGTGTCTCCAGCTCCGGGTTGGCCGCAAGGGTCTGGATGGTGTAGGTCATCTGTCGTGAACCTCGAATGGCCTAGGCTGCCTTGAGTTTGCTGAGGTACTGTTTGCGAAACTTGGCCACTTTGGGCGCAATCACGATCTGGCAATAGGGCTGCCCACCGTTGCGGCTGTAATAGTCCTGGTGGTACTCCTCCGCTTTGTAAAACGGACCCATCGGGGCCAGTTCGGTCACGATGGGGTCGCGCCAAAATGCCCGCCGGCGCTCACTTCAGCCATCACCTGCTCGGCTACCGCGGCCTGCTCTGCATTCTCGTAGAAGATCGCCGAGCGGTATTGGGTGCCGACGTCCGCGCCCTGGCGGTTGAGCGTGGTCGGGTCATGGATGGTGAAGAAGACTTCCAGGATCTCCCGGAGCGAGACCACTTGCGGGTCGAAGGTCACCCGCACCACCTCGGCGTGGCCGGTTGCGCCGCCGCAGACCTGGCGGTAGCTCGGATTGGCCACCTCGCCCCCGGTGTAGCCAGACTCGACCTGCACGACCCCGCGAAGCTCCAGATAGACTGCATCCAAACACCAAAAACAGCCGCCGCCTAAAGTAATGACCTCTTGCACGCTCGATGCACTCTGTTGAGTCGATTCCATTGTGATTCTCCGCTTTCACTATGCCTGTGTTGGGCAAACCGTCGATGCCTGTGATTCTACTTCAAGCCACATCCGTTGTCCGGTAGGCCAGCCCCAATGTGATATCGTCACCGCTTCCCGCCTGGGAGGTGTGGGTCAACCAGCCGCCGAGTCGTCGCTGCACACCGTCGATGCCTTGCGCCGCGATCGATGCCAGCAGATCGCCGCCCACGGCCAGAAAGCCAGCTTCGTCGGCAAAGGAATTGGCGTAGCCATCCGTCGAGAGCAGCAGCAATCGGGGCGGGCGGTCGGCCAGCGATTGAAAGTGAAGGCGCACATCTGCCCATGCCTCGGCCATACAGAGCGAGGTGGTCTGGTTGGCCATCAGCCGGGGGTCGTTTGGCAAGGGGGGGCGCGTCACCGCGCCATCATCATCCACCGTCAAAATATCGCCGTCGCCAAGTTGCAGACAGAGCAGATACTCTGGGCCGATCAGCACCGCGATGACCGTAGCGCCGTACGCGACCTGTGGGTCAGCCTCTATCCGCTGGCGTGCGCCTGGCCCGCCGCGCGCGTCGACCGTCTGCCATTCGTCCTCGCGAAAGGGGTGGCGGGCGAGATGGTCGGCGACCTGGTCGCGCCAGACGCGCACCAGTTGGCGTGGCAATCGCTCGGCAGCCAGCCGTTTGGTGGTAGAGAGGGTCATACCTTGCTGTTCAGCGGCAAAGGAGGTGAGCAACGTCACCGCGGTCTTCACCGCCAACTTGGCGCCGTTGTGACTGCGAAAGTAACGGGCGTGGCCATGCCCATCGGCAATCGCAACGACCGCGCATCCGTCTGGATTTGTCGGCTGATGGCAGCGCAGAGCATCCTGATTTGGCAACCCGCGCTGGGCATGGCTTGCCCCGCGCACGCTCCTGCCGCCTACTTGCCACATGCCGCCCGGTCGGTCTGCTTTGTGACAGGAGGCGACTGTAGGGGCATAGGCGGAAAACGGCTACTGTAGTCGGCTGATACGCTCATGCGATCACCAGACGTCTTCTGCGGAACCGAGATCAGCGCCAGCGTCGGGGATCGCCGGCATCGGCACGTTGCCAACCGGTGCGACATCTTGCACGATCTGGCTGACCGGCGACGAGGCAGACTTGAGCACCTCGGTGGAGGCCCACTTGATGTATTTGACCAGGCTGTCGGCATTGTTGGCCTGGAGCGGCTTGAATTCCGGGTGGCCGATGAAGCGTTGCAGCACATCCACGTCGGCGTCGTCGCCGATGGCAATCGCAATTCGGACCGACTTTTTCGCCCACGGTTGCTTCATCAGCGCGGCCAATCCCTGGTCAAAATTGTCGGTTGGCTGGCCGTCGGAGATCAGCACCATCACTGGAGGCAGAGACCGGGCAGGCATGTTGGCTTCATCCAATTGCTCCGCGACCAGGGTCAGCGCCTTGCCCATGTCGGTCACGCCGCCGGCTTTCAGATCTTGCCAACGGAATTCGGCCACCGGCGTGGGCTGGGAAATGTGCCACTGTGCGCCCTTGGAAAACGAGACTGCACGTACCTGGACCTGCGCATACGGGTTCTCGTTGGCCACCATCTGCATGTGGGGGATGGCCTCGCGGATGGCGTTGTTGAGCGCTTGAATCTTGCCGTCCACGCTCATCGAGCCGGAGCAGTCGGCGATCCAGAAGAAATGAAGGGGGCGGCTGGTCAAGGCGCCGCCGGGCAATTTGCTCATGAAAAGACTCCTTGCGGGCAACTGGACAGGCCAGGACGATTTTGTCCTGTCCAAGGAAAAAGTGGCGTGTCCCCGGCAGGGACATTGCGTCGAGCGGTCCACCTAATTGTACCTGCTCGACGCGCCAGCGCTCAAAAAATTTAGAACAAGTGTTCGGTTTGGCTCTGTGGGGCCGATCCGGGGGGCTGACGATGATCTGCTGCACATAGTCGAGTTCATTCAGTCGTGCGGTCAAGTCGGCAAGCGTCTCTTGCTCACAGATCAGATGCACATTCGGCCCGGCATCGATGGTGAAGTAGACGGCGAGCTGATCGTCCGTCCGCCAACGGCGCACGGCCTGCATCAGTTCCATCGTGGCGCCGTGCCAGTAGAGCAGGCTTGGCTGGCTGGTCATCATCACGCCGTGCATGGCCAGCGCGTCATGTTCGATCACCGGGCCAAGTCGCGCGAGATTGCGGTCGCGCAAGGCCGAACGCACCTCGTCCAGCAGAGGGGGCAAGCTGGCAATGCGCCCGGCGTTGAGTGGGCTGGAGGCGGCCAGGGTGTGGCCGCCCGCGCTGCTGACATGCTTCACACCGCTGCTCACCACGGCAACGACATCGTAGAGCCGCCAGTGCTCCGCGGGGTGAAGGGGATGGGCCACGCTGTTGGCGTCAGCGTCGCCCTGCTCCCACTCGACATAACCACCAAAGAGGCTGCGACTGGCCGAACCGCTGCCGCGCCTTGCCAGTGCGGAAAGCTGGGTTGGCCTCAGGTCCAGGCCGAGGCTGCGGCAGCCGGCCACAGTCAGCGCGGCGAATCCGCTGGCCGAACTGGCGATGCCTGAAGCCATGGGAAAGTTGTTGCGGCTGACCACGCGCGCTCGGTAATCCCACACCAGCCAGGCTGCGAATCCGGTCCAGGTGTTGGACGAGACGGCGGGCCGCCGCGCCGTCCAACACCTGGTCGTCCAAGGTGATCGCATCGTTCGCCAATGCGCCATCGGTTGACCATTCCACGGTGGTCAACGTGTAGGCCGCGTCCAGGGTCATGCTGATCGAGTTGCTGAGCGGGATGTTGAGACTGGCCTCTTTCACGCCCCAATATTTGATGAACGCGATGTTGCTTCCAGCGCGGATGGTTGTCTTTTGCATGGATGGCTCTGCCATTTAGCCCAGCACCCGGTCGACCATCTCTTCGAAGCGGCGTAGCAGATCGTCGAGCAGTTCATCGTGGGCGTCGAACTCCACGGCCACGCCATCGTCGGTGGCTGTGATCGTGGCCTTCCAGCCGATGCCCTCCACCACCTTCAGCTTCTGGGCCACGCCGCCGCCCAGCCGCTTGAGCAGGTTTTCGGCTTCGGCTGGGTCTAGACCGGGAAACTCCAGCGTCTCCTGGTCGAAGTATTCTTCGCGCTCATACTCGTCGTATTGACCATCGCGCTGGTCGCCAAATGATGATGTGCTGATCGGCATTGCGCCTCCTTGTGTCCGTTTCAGGCCATTGCGGGAAAATATCTATCCACGAAGTGTCACAAAGCTGCACGAAGAACCAGGTCAAATCTTGGTGTTCCTTTGCGCCCAAGGGCGGTTGCCTTCCCGGCGCGCTACGTGGCGGCTTTTGATTTTGGATTGGCCTCAGATGGGTGTGTTCCAAGGCCGTTCATAGCGACAGGCATTGTACCATCGCCGGGCCGAGACACCGAGTTCTTGACAGAAACTAGGTGTCAGCCGGCTGGGGTCTACCGTCCACCTGCTCACGCAGGCAGCTCGGTCTCTGGATGGTCTCGATAGAATCGGGCCAGGTTGACGGTCAGATTCTCCTGGAGCTGAATCGTCATGCCGCCATCGACCACGAGTGTGTGGCCGGTGATGAACGACGCCTCATCCGAGCAGAGAAAGCGCACGGCGTTGGCGATGTCGTCTGGGGTGCCCACCCTGCGCACCGGATATTGCTGCTTGAAGAATTCCAACAGGCTGGGGTTCTCATTCCAGCGCGGTTGGCTGCGTTCGGTGACGATGTGGCCAGGGCAGATTGCATTGACGCGCACGCCGATGGGGCCAAAATCGACCGCCATCTGACGAGTCAGCCCGATGACGGCGGCCTTGGCCGTGTCGTAGACGAGCGCGTTGGGGGCCATCAATATCCCGTGGACCGAGGCGATGTTGACGATGCTGCCCCATCCTGCTTTCTGCATGTGGGGAATGGCATATTTGGCGGCCAAGAAGTGCGCCTTGACCATCACGTCGAAGCCATAATCCCATGAGCTTTCGGTCACGGTGAGCGCGCTGCCGTCTGGTTCCTTGCGGCCCCACGCGTTGTTGACCAGGATCTGCACGCCACCCCAAAGCTCGACCGCCCTTGCGACCATCGCCTCGATTTGCTCTGGCCGGGAGACATCGGTCTGGATCGCTTCGGCGATACCGCCCGCAGTGCAAATGCGCTCGGCGTTGGCCTGCGCCGCGTCGAGCAGGTAGTCGGCGATGAGTACACGCACGCCCTCGCGCGCCAATCTGCGCGCCGTGCCGCCGCCGATGCCATTGGCGCCGCCGGTGACAATGGCAACCGAGTCTTGAAAGCTTTTCATGCCCCTTTTCCTCCGCAAAGTAGTGAGTAAATTGACGACGAATCATACCATAGCTACGGGGATGCCGCAGCCGCGTGCGACGGTTGTGCGACGGCCTTGTTGTTTACTGAAAGGAGAGACGCGCGAGCGCGGATTCGCAGAAAGGATGGCAAACGCATGGGGAAAATGAGAGTCTTGGCTTTCGGCTCGGCGTTGATCGTCATCGGCCTGTTGATCTGGTGGTTCGCGGGTCACTCGGCATGGGTCACCGCAGGACGAGACCTTTCAGTGGGCGATGCGCCTCTGTTGCAAGAATTGGGTCACCTACCCGGTACGGCGTTGAGCATCGCGGTGCAGGCAGATGTCGCCTATCTTGGTTTGAGCTATGAACTGATCGTGCTCGACCTCGCTGATCGGTCACAGCCACGCTGGGTGAGCGACCTGCCGCTTCCTGCCAATGACATTGCGCTTCGGGGACAATTTGCCTATGTGGTGGGTCGGGGAGGCTTCTCCGTACTGGACATTTCGGAACCGCTTTCGCCGCTGCTGATGGCAACGTTGCCAACCAAACACGCGCCTGATGCGCTGGCGATTGCCGATCATTTGGCGCTCTATGGTATTTACGGAGAACTGCAAGTGGTTGATTTGCTGGTTCCAAGTAGACCTGCACTGCTTGCTGTTCTCAGGTTGTCAGGCCGTGTGACGGACGTGGTCGTGAACGGGGACCACGCCCTGGTCACCACCAGCGATGGCCTGCATGTCGTGGACATCTCCGCGCCGGACCGCCCGGTGGAAGTCGCCGCAATGCCCACGACCGACTGGGCGGTGAGCGCGACTGTTGTCGGAGACAACCTGTACTTTGGGGTTGGAGATCGGCTCTACGTTGTCCAGATCGACATCCCTGGCCGACCCAAACTTGTCGCGGAATGGACCGCGCCTGGCCCCATTGGGCGCATGGCCATACTCGACAAGTACGTCTATGTGGCGAACCGGGAATTTGCGCTTCAGACGCTGCACTTTGGCGACGGTGACGGACAATTCCAGCCAACTTCAAGCATCGCAGCTACGCGGGGGGGGTCTGCCCGAGGATCTGGTCGCTGTGGGCGGATATCTGTACCTGGTTGACAGTGCGGATGGTCTGCACATTTATGATGTGGGCGAACCAGCCAGACCCACGTTGATAAGCCACTTTCAGACGTTGGGGTTGGTCGCAGATGTCGCGGCGATGGACAACTGCGTATTGGTGATTGATGGCTGGAACGGAGATGTTCGCTGGCTGGAGAGAGAATCCACCGGCAAACCATCGCTGCGCGCCAACTTGCTCGAACGCGGCGGCAACTATGATATTGCCATCTCCGGTTCACTGGCCCTGATCGCCGGCGAAACAGGGCTGAAAATCATGGACATCTCCACACTGGCGAATCCACTCCTATTGGCGCAACATCGAGTAGCGCACGTGGAAATCGTTCAAGCCAGCGGGAGTTGCGCCTATTATTGCGACGGCCGCGGTCAACTCTGGCTGGCGGATTTGCAAACCGCGGTCCGACCGCAGCTTGTGGAGGCATATGCGGCTTTGGGATCACTCCCGGGGGCGCCTTTGCAGATGGGTTCGCATTCATGCCCAGAGACGGCGCCGGCGTCGTCGTGGCGAAAATCGAGGAAGACGGCCAAATGCACAAGATCGGGATGTATCCCCTCGCCGACAAAGTAGGCCCAATCTCCGTTGCAGATGGCGTCGCCAATGTGAGCGTTGATGGCCAGGAACTGCACATTGTTGACGTCACGCAGCCACAGTTGCCCAGGTTGATCCAGACGCTGCAACTGCCAGGCCCGATCACCGATCTGGAAGCCGTCGGCCAGCGTCTCTATGTCGCCAGCGGGAAAGCCGGTCTGTTTGTGTTGGATACGACGAATCCGCGGCGACCACTGGCGGTCGGTCGTTTTGACACACCCGACTTCGCGGCCGCGTTGGCGATCACGAGCGAGTCGCTCTTCGTGGCTGATCGATTGGGTGGATTGTGGGCCATCACCCTACCCGACTGATGGTCGGCCGTCAATTGATGGACGGGTGGGCCTGTCGGTCTGAACGCGGACATTCTCAAAACGGATGGCCGTCCCATCGGGGTAGCTGTCCGTATAGAACCAGCGATGGATCATGCCGCTGGCGAAGAGGCCGACCTCAATGGGTTCTCGAATCGGCCATTCTGCCACGCCGATCTGGCTCCAGCCTTGATCAGGGATTCGGCAGAAGGCCCGCACTCTGTTGCGGTTGCGCTCCAAACGGAGCTCGATTTGCCCGTTCTGGCTGACAAGCCCGCGGCCCAGCAGCAGATCGCGACCCTCGACGCAGCCGCGCAGAGTGACCGAGCCAGGTCCATCTACCCCCCAATCGACGCGCAGGAAATGATTGGCATCCTGCCAAAGGAGCAGCCCGCCGATGGCCGGCCGATCGGGCCGGGCGGCTGAGCAGGTAACCTCCAATGCCATGTCGCCGTGGATGGTGCGCAAGAGTTGCGGCGCGCTCTGGTTGTTGAACCAGAGATCGCGGTAGTATTTGCGGGCGTAGATGACAACCGACTGTTGATCGGCAGAGAACGCCGAGTCGCCGAATTGGTCTCGCCATTGCCAGCCACGGGTGAAATCGTTCTCCCGATCCGATTGGGTGGAGAAACCGGGGCGGCCGTCTACCGGAGCCAACTGCCACTGACTCAACGGCAGCGGATCATCGGCGCGGCGCGATGTGGCGATCTGATGGCACGCATGTTGAAACCCGGCTGCATCGTCGATGGTGCGTTCCAACCCGGCCAGGGCGGAAGCAATCCAGGCCAGCCCATCGGCATCGGCTTCATCTTCGCTGGCCACAGCGCGATAGAGCTGAACCGCCTCCCCCTGGCGCCCCAACATGCGATAGGCTTGCGCCAGTGAAAGCCGCGCCATTTGCACCCCATGCACCCGGTAGCTGATGGCGTCAGCCTCGGCCAACGCTTCTTCAAGCGACACAACGGCTTTATCGTAATCGCCGAGGGCGAGACGCACGAAGCCGATTCCTGCGCGGCCTAGTACACGCATATGCCTCGCCTTGCCCTGGTCGTGGATTGCGAGTGCGCGGGTCAGCAGGGACTCTGCATCTTCCAGCCTGCCTGAACCCCAGGACATCATGCCTTTGTAATGAAGTGCATAGCCTGCCATGACCTGGTCACCGATGGTCTGGGCGATGGCAAGCATGGCATCCAGGCTTGATGAGATGGCGTCCACATTGCCGATCGCCTCGTTCAGCCAGAAGCCGGGCGTGCCGAACAGGTGTCCCAAAGTCCAGAGGTCATTGGTTCGTCGCGCCTCGGCTTTCAATCCCTCTACCCACAGCAGCGCCGCGTCGATCTTCTTCGTATCGCGGTGCCACCACGCGGCGACACCGTAGGCGGTGACGAACTGCTGGCTGAATGGCAATTCTCGCAGGCCGCTGATACTCAGCTCTGTCAGCTTTCGGTATTGGCGGCGATGGCCAGTGAGATAGGCTGTGGTAGCCAGAAATCCGATCAGCATCACTGCCTCTGGGGAGCTGGCGTCGTCGCCAAGCAATGTCATTCCTTCGCGTCCCAGGTCGAAAAGCTCATCGAAGCGACCCAGCCAGCGCTGCAAGTGGCAAAGCGGGAAGAAGAGATGGATCTGCTCGGCCGGCGGCAACCCCATCTCCCTGGCCAGGTCGATGGCATGACGCAGCGGCGGCTCGGCTGCGTCCAGGTCGCCCAACGTGGCATGGACCTCGCCCGTCCCGCGCAGCGCGGCCAAGCGCCATTCGTTTCCCCGTTCCAGGTCATCGTCCGCATCCAGATAGGCCAGGGCACGGCCAAAATAGTCCAGCGCCTCGTCGTTCAGGTAGGCGCGTTGCGCCTTCTGACCGGCCCGGATCAGATAGTCAATGGTGCGGCCATCGAGGGCGCAGTGGTCGAAATGGTAGGCCAACTGTTCGACAAATGGCTCCAGGTTTTGCGCATAGGTCGATTCCAGCGCCGCGCCGGCGCGACAATGGAGCGCGGCGCTCTGCTCAATCGCCATGTCCTGATAGATCGATCGCGCAGCAGCACGTGCCGAAATGAGTACTCAAGCTCTGGCGTGCGATGCTCGACGAGGACAAAGCCCTCCTCTACCAGTTCTGTCAAAAGAGAATCCACCTCTCTGTCGGCCAACTTGTCTTGCCCGGTCGCGTGCATAGCAACCAGTACGTTGCGCCGAAAGAGGCGGCCAAAGACGCAGGCCGATTGGAGCAGGGCAGCCGCGTCGGCGTCCAGCCGGTCAAACCGATCCAGGATGACGCCCTGCAACGTTTCTGATACGACCAGGCTGCGGAGGTCGCGGCTCATCCGCCATTGATTGTCCTCTTGGTAGAGCAGGCGGCCGTCGATCATGCTCCGCAACAATTCGACAAGGAAGAGGGGGTTCCCCTCTGTTCTGGACAGGATCGCATCTTGAACCGTGGCCGGCAGCTCGACAACAGTTGGCTGTGGCGCCACGCTGGCGAGAAGACCAGCAAGCAGTTCGCGATTCTCAGCCGTGGACAAGCTTTTCAGCGCCACTTCGGTAAAGCGTTCTGGCAGCTTCCGACGGGCGGTGGTTGCCAGTTGATTATGTTCTTGGCGCGCTCCAAGCGGTAGACGCAGAGCAGGAGCAGCGGCGCACGCGGCAGCGTGTCGATCAGTGCTGCCAGCAACGCCAGCGATAGCGGGTCGGCCCAATGTAGATCCTCGAAGACCAGGACGAGTGGCTGCACATGGGCCAACGCGACGATGTATCGCTGCACCGCATCGAAGGCGCGGCGTCGCACCTCCAGGATCGCGACGCCCTGGAGTCGCAGATCCCACTCGTTTTCAAAACGCAGCGACAGAAGCCAGCCCAGCGCCGCGCCGATCTCGGCAATCTCATTGTGGGTCAACTGACCTGCCGTTGCCAATCGTTGCAGGGCGCCCTCCAGCCTGTGTATAGGCGAGGGCGGATCCTGCTCGTCGTTGCTCCCTTCGATGCTGGCCAGATGGCCGCGCAACAGGTCGGCGAAAGGCCAATAGGGATAGCTCATGGCATGTTCGACGCCGCGGCCCTCCAGCCAGAGCAATCCAGGATGGCGGTGGGTGGCCGGCGCAGTATCTACGCTTCCCGCGAATGCGTGCAGCTCTGTGATGAGCCGTGATTTTCCGATCCCAGCCTCGCCGGTGATGGCGACGATCTGGCCGCGGCCTTGCCCGAGGCGGGTCAACACGAGGCGGAGCTCTTCCATGACTGCCGCGCGGCCAACCAGCGGTGAGCGCAATCGTTCGCTGCCGCGCGCTTTTTGGCCTGGTCACGCAGGCGC
>JAAUPU010000480.1 GCA_012032975.1 Caldilineaceae bacterium
GTGGGCCGCAATGTGACCTTTGAAACCGGGACCACGACGAACAACAACAAAGTGTTGCTTCACAACGCGGCGCTGACCGGCTTCCAGTTCAAGGTGGGAGGAACTTCACCGCCACGGGTTACCTAGATGGCTTCGGTAGTTCCGAGACGCTCTTTGAGTTCAACGGCACGGGTACGCAAACGATTCCCTTGAAGCGATCCCTATTTGACACGACCACCGGCACCAGTACCAGCAACCCGCGCCAGCATTGAACGAGATCGAGCCGGGCCATTTCGTCAGTTGTCATCGTGCCAGCGAGCTGTCGCTCAGCGGTGTCCAGCAGTAGCTTCCCCATCGCACAACACCAGTCCACAAAGAGAAGCAAACGCTCACACGATCGTCAATCGCCGGCCTTGCGGCAATGGCGGCAGGAGCCGGAACGCCGATGGCGCCTGTGGTCAGCAATGATTTCACGCGCATCTGGCATCTGCTGGATGAGGGCATGATGGGCATCGTCGTGCCCATGATCCACACGCCGAAGGATGCCAAGGCATTTGCCGCGGCCTGCCGCTTTCCACCCACCGGCGAACGCTCGTGGGGCTGGGGCCTCACCCACGTCTATGGCGCGGACTACCCCGCCTGGACCGACGAACAGATCTTCGTGGCGGCGCTGATCGAAAGCGCACAGGCGCCGAAGAATACAAAAAGCCCCTGCATTGTACAAAGTGCAGGGGCTTTGTCTTGCAAGGCTCCCCGGGTTGGACTCGAACCAACAACATTCCGGTTAACAGCCGGATGCTCTGCCGATTGAGCTACCGAGGATTGCTAACAGTCTCCGTAGTATAGGTCGGCTGGCACCTTCTGTCAAATTTTGGCCCCAGAAATGGGTCTGGTTGAGCAAAAATCCCCAGGGGTTGTGGCCTGATCAGCCCAAGTAATCGCGCAGTTTGCGGCTGCGTTGGGGATGGCGTAGCTTGCGCAATGCCTTGGCCTCGATCTGCCGCACGCGCTCTCGGGTGACCTCGAATTCTTTGCCTACATCTTCCAGCGTGCGTGTGACGCCATCCTCCAGGCCGAAGCGCATGACCAGCACCTTTCGCTCCCGTTCGTTCAGCCCATCGAGTATCTCGTGCATCTGCTCCTTAAGCAGGTGGCGGCTGGCGGTGTCCACCGGACCTGGCAGGCTATCGTCTTCGATGAAGTCACCCAGCGAACTGTTCTCTTCGTTGCCGACCGGTGTGTTCAGGCTGAGAGGCTCCTGGCTCAATCGCTGGATGCGACGCACCTTGGCAGTCGCCCGCTCCATGCGGCGACCGAGGTCAGCTTCCAGAGGCTCTTCGTTTCGCAACGCCTCGCGGACGAGCTTCACATCCTCCGGTTCGACAAAATCCATGTCGAGAGCAATTTCCCCGAAGGTGGGATCACGACCCAACTCCTGTTGCAGTTGCCGCTTGATCCGGCGCTGGCGATTGATGGTCTCGACCATATGCACGGGTATGCGAATCGTACGCGCCTGATCCGCAATAGCCCGGCTGATGGCCTGGCGAATCCACCAGGTGGCATAGGTGCTAAACTTAAAACCAAGAGTATGGTCGAACTTATCCACCGCACGCAGGAGGCCAAGGTTTCCCTCCTGGATGAGATCCAGAAAATTCAACCCGCGTCCGATATATCGCTTGGCGACGCTCACCACCAGCCGCAAGTTGCTGTTGGCCAACCGGTCGTGGGCCGCTTTGCCCAACACGATAATTTGCTCCAGTTGGTCGCGCTCGTCCAGGTCGGTGACCGTCTCCAATTGTTCTTTGGCTGCCACTCCCTCGTGGATCCGGCGCGCCAGCTCGATCTCCTGTTCGCCAGTCAGCAATGGGTGACGTCCGATCTCGCGCAGATAGATACGCACGGGGTCGAGTGTCTGTCCGAGTTCCGCCACATCTTCAATGAGCTTCTCGAGCGGGACATACTTTTCTAGCTCGATCTCTTCTTCCATCTTGGTATCGCGTTCGATACGGGGGATCGGCGCGGCATCTTCCGCCTCGTCCTCTTCTCCGTCATCGTCGGAGATATCATCGAGGACGTCTTCTTCTTGCTCTTCCTCTTCACCCAGATGGATATATTCATCAAGTTCGCTTTCGGCGCCACGCGTACTGCGCGGCAATGTCGCGGCTGGCTTCGATGATGTTCCGTTATTCGTGGTCCGGCGTGGCCTAACCATCTTTCTCCTTTGTCCGCACAACCAACACGTCAGTGTACCCGCATTCCCTGCTCCGGGCGTTCCCGTCGCAGCAGCACCCGTTGTAGATGGAACAATTCCCGCGTGCTCTTGTTATTGATGGTCAACAGATCTTTGGCGTCATCTTCACTGCCATCGCGCGACGCGTCTTCCTGCAAGAATCGAACATGCGTGATCTTGGCGCTGAGCCGCTGAATCCGCAGCCGGATCAACGCCTTGAGCGTGTGTTCTTTCAGACCTGCCGTATTACAGGCTGGCTGTTGCAGCCCATAGACCACCAAACGTCCCAGACGTCCGTGCAGGTGACTGATCAGGATATCCTGAAACACCTCCATGCTCCACGGTTCGTCGCTGTGAATGAACCGATTGAGCGCACGCAATATCTCCTGGTTTTCGACGTGGTTGAAATCACTCCCGGAGAGCGGTGAAATCTCCAGTCGCTCGCATTCCTGGGCCAGCCACACAAAAAGATCCGGTTCACGGAGCAGGTTGGCGAGCAGATGGTCCTCCAGCTCGCGGATGCCCTGGCCCACGTCTACAACCAATTTACGCCCGCCAGAGCTGCTTCTCTGGCTTGGCTGCGGGTGCTGACCGTTCGTCGACATTTCCGGTCCCGACGGGTTGACCTCGTCATCAGGCGGCGGTGCGTCGTCGGCGACGCTGTTGCGGCCAATCCGGATCCGCCCCATGGTGCGCCCGTTCTTTCGGTCAGGGTCAATGTGACTGGTGCGGGCGCTGGCCTGGACGCGGCCAGCGATCACCATTTCGTCGATCTGCACAAGCCTGCTGAGTTGCTGAACATAATGTTGACGTTCGATCTCATCGTCCAGTTCAGCGATAAGCGGCGCCAGCTCAGCCACGGCTTCGCCCTTGCCACGGGCGCTCTGCAAGTCCACCTGCGCTTGAATGGTCTGAAAGTAGAAATCAACCAGCGGCTGCGCTTGGGCGACCAATTGTTGCCAAAGTGAAGGGTCTTGGCGAATCACGTCGTCGGGATCGCGACCGGCCGGCATGGATGTGACGAACAGATTTGCACCCAGTCGGTCGGCCAGACGCACCTGGCCAGAACGGGTAAACGTCGGACGCCGGACTTTGGTCAACGCCTGTCGCGCCTGGTTCAGGCCCCGGATGGTGGCCTGCTGACCGGCGCTGTCTGCGTCAAGCGCAAAGATAAAATCGTTGGTAAATCGTTGCAACTGGCGCAACTGGTCCGCGGTCAACGATGTGCCCATGCAGGCCACCAGATTGGAGAATCCATGCTGATGGCCCGCAATAACATCCATGTACCCTTCCACAATCACGACATTTCCCGCAGACCGGATCGGTTCGTACGCCAGATCCAGGCCGTAGACAACATGGGATTTGTGAAAAACCGGGGTCTCAGCGGTGTTCAGATATTTGGGTTGATCGTCTCCCAAGACACGACCGCCAAAGCCGATCAAGCGTCCCTGCTGGTCTCGGATCGGGATCATGACCCGGTTGCGAAAGGCATCGTAGATGCTGTCGCGCGCTTCGTTCTGCTTGACCAAGCCAGCGGTGAGCAACTGCTCCACCGCATAGCCCCGTTCGCCGAGATAATCACGGAGGCTATTCCAGCTGTCTAACGCAAACCCCAACTGAAAACGTTCCCGGGTGGCAGCATCAATCCCCCGTCTGTCCAGATAGCTGCGGGCCGGCTGAGCTGCGGGGTGGTGCTGCAAGATGTCGGCAAAGTAGGCCGCCGCGCTCTTGTTGATTTCATAGAGCAGCTTGCGCTGTTGGTCCGCGCCCACATCGGCGTTCTTGTTGAAATCAACGCCAGCCTCATT
>JAAUPU010000481.1 GCA_012032975.1 Caldilineaceae bacterium
CGCGTGGCCGGCCATAAAGGTCATGCGGCTGGCCGAGGCGCTGCCGCTGGAGGCGGCCATGTCGCTGGACTCAGTGCGCAGTTCCACCAGTTCCGGCGTGATGGACAACGCTTCTGCCGCGATCTGCTGAAAGAGTGTGTGGCTGCCCTGGCCCACCTCCGCGCCGACGCAGCCCACCACCGCGCGCTCGATCTCCGTTGTGCCGTGTAATTCGACCCACGCTGCGCAATTTTCTGGAAAGCCCAGGCTGAAGCCGACATTCTTGAAGCAGACCGCGATCCCGCGCCCGCGCGCCACCGGTCCAGCCGACGCGTCCAGCGATGTCTGGAACGCGGCTGGCTTCTCGACCGGACGCGGTGGTTCCGGCGCCCGCCAACTGCCATCCGTGGCAGTCTGCCAACCGCCGCGACGGGCCGCTGTTTCCAGCACCTCGCTGGCTGTGCAACCGGCAGGGATGACGCTGCGCGTGGCCAGGATCGAGCCAATCGCGCAGCAAATTTTCTCATGCGCAGTTCGACCGGGTCCATGCCCAGCGCGGCGGCCAGCTTGTTGACCTGGCCCTCGGCCGCAAAGTGACCCTGCGGTCCGCCAAAGCCACGGAACGCGCCGCTGGGACAGTTGTTGGTGTAGACGGTGCGACCGACCACCTGCACATTGGGAATCTCATAGGGGCCGAGGCAGGCGAGCATGGCGTTGCCCAGAACTTTGGTGCTGGTATAGGCGTAGGCGCCGGCATCGCTGGTCAAGTCCACCTCAGCCGCGACGACCTTGCCTTCTCGGGTCGCGCCCCAACGAGCGCGGATGGTGAAGGGGTGCCGTTTGTGATGGCCGACGATGCTCTCCTCGCGGCTCCAGACTGTCTTGACCGGGCGCCCGGTCTTCCAGGCTGCCAGGGCCAGCGCAATCTGCACGGAGATGTCCTCGCGACCGCCGAACGCACCGCCGATGGCCGGATAGCGCACGACGATCTGTTCGTCGGGCAGACCGAGCGCGTGCGCGATCTGATGGCGCTCTTCATGCATCCACTGGCCGGCGCAGATCACTTCGATGCGGCCATCGGGCAGCAGATGGGCCAACCCCGCTTCTGGCTGGAGGAAGGCATGTTCCTGCGCCTGGGTATGGTAGACGCTTTCCACGATCACATCCGCCTGGTCGAAACCGGCGGCCAGATCTCCGCAACGAAGATGATAGGTGAGCAGGACATTGGAATTGGCGTTGCGCTCGCCATAGGGGAAGTGGCTGAAGTAGAGGGGATGGAGCAGCGGCGCAGCGGGCCGCATGGCTGCTTCCGGGTCGGTGACGATGGGCAACGGATCGAAGTCGAGCTTGATCAGCTTGGCCGCGGCCGCGGCCTGGGCCGCGCTTTCGGCGACCACCACGGCCACGTGGTCGGCTTCCCAACGCACGGTTTCGGCCTGGCGGGTGCTGCCAGTTCCGCAGAGCACCGGCTGGTCGGGGAGGATCAGTCCGTACTCGTTGACCGGCACGTCGCTGGCCGTCAGCACGGCAATCACGCCCGGCGATGCCAGGGCGGGGTCGATCTGCACGGCCTTGATGCGGCCATGGACCATGCCGGCAAAGACGATCTTCACCCAGGCCTGTTGGGTAGGTCGATGTCGCCGGGGTAAGCGGCCGTGCCCGTCGACTTTTTCGACGGCGTCGATTCTAGGGAGGCTGCTGCCTGCGGATCGCATGGGCTGCTGATTCGTTGAGGAGAGGAATGCGAGACTGGAGATTGGCGATTGGGTAACCGAGAGCCAATCTCCAATCTCCAATTTCAACCTGTTTTCTACGACGCCAACATGCGGCCCAATTTTCGCCCGCCCAACAGATGCATGTGCAGGTGATAGACCTCCTGCCCGCCGTGGTCGCGGCAGTTGACGATCAGCCGGTAGCCGTCGTCGGCGATGCCCTGCTCCGCCGCGATCTTGGCGGCCACGGTAAAGAGGCGACCGAGGCTGGCTTCATCGTCCGGCGTGACATCCTGGGTGGTCGGGATCGCCTTGTTGGTGATGATCAAGATGTGGACCGGCGCTTGTGGCTGGATGTCATGAAATGCGGTCACCAGTTCGTCCTGATAGACGATCTTGGCAGGAATTTCGCGGCGTACAATTTTGCTAAAAATCGTCTCTTCCATCGGTCGTTCTCCTGTTAGGCCGTTGCCGGAAAATAACTACCCACGAAGTCACACGAAGTTTCACGAAGAAACAGCCTATGTCTTGGTTTTTCTTGGCGCCCTGCTATGTTGACAGCAGAGGAAGAGAATGGAGAGTTGCGATTGGAGATTCGTCGTCCAGCACAAACCCAATCTCCAATCGCCAATCTCAAGTTTCAAAATCGTCGAAATCTTCCTTGGCCGCGGTCGCCACCGACTCGCGCAGCGCATCCAGCCGTCGCAACAGCTCGGCCCGTTCGGCAGCGCCCAAATCGTGGTGTTTCTGCGCCAGTTGATCCAGCAGCCGAATCAGCTTGACCGTGGTCGCCAGATCCTCGGGGATGGGCAACCGGGCGCGGCGCAACAGTTGATAGGCATGTTCCATGTCGCCGGCCAATCGGGCTTGCTCTGCGGCCAGCGCCGGTTCATCCAGCGCTTCCCATGCCGCGGCCGCCTCCAGATGGCGCTCGGTGTAGGCGAGCACAAAGGCTTTGAAGCGAGCAATGTCTGGATCGATCGCGCCCTTCGCCCGCGCCCGTTGATGCTCGACAAGATAGTCGATGCGGTTCTCCAGATCCCAAAGATTCTCGTCCAGCGCTGGGTACCCATAGCGACCGGCAAGCTCCTGTGCGACCTGCATCCAGCGGACGAAAAGCGCGATGTGCTGGTCGAGGGCGGTGAAGGTCTCGTCCATCCAGCGGGCGATGAAGGGATAGCCACCGCTTTCTCCGGGGGTTGTCTCCTCCTGTTCGAGAAAACGTTGGGCATACTCAAGAATCGTGCTGATCTCCGCCTGGGTGGGCCGGGCGCGCACGGGGACCGTGTGATAGCGCTCGGCTAGCAGACGAAGCTGTTCGGCAACCGGCGAATGGCCGTCGCTCTCCATGTTGCTGGCTACCGAAACCAGCAGTTCGGCGGCCTTGTCCGCTGCGGAGCCGGTTGTTTCGTCCAGGGTCTGGTCACTGACCAGGTGGAGCGCCCACCGCCAGCCGATGTCGGCCAGGAGTTCGGCCGTCTCTGCCCGAAGCAGGTCGTCTTCCACCATGATCGCCACTCGTTGGGGCGCTTTTGGCCGCGCTCGCGGGCCTGGGCAAAGGCCAGTCGTTGGTCGAGGCGGCTTGCGCAGCGGCCACGTGGGCGGCGATCTCCTGCGCGATGCGGGCGCGAATTTCAACGAAATGATCTTCCATCTCTTCCTGGAGCAGCGGATCGCCAAACTGGTCGGAGAGTTTGCGGGCGGTCTGGTGGAGGTCGAAGGCCCGCTGCCATTGATTTTCGTGCAGCCGATGGGTCGCCTCGTGGAGGTAGCTGCGGATGTACTGCTCCTGTGCGTCGCGCTGGAGAGCCAGGTCTTCGACCTGGAGCGCGAGGGAGAAGGCGCGGCGGTTGCGTGTGCGTGCCTGCTGCCAACGGCCGCGCTCGACCAACTCATCCGCCTCGTCCAGATAGCCTTCGATCACCTCGATCTCGGACATCTCCTCGGTCTGAAGCGACTCCAGCAGGTCGTCCCAGCGGATGGTCAGGACGCCGTCGATCTCTGCGATCTCCAGTTCGCCGAGGACGGGAGCCTCGGGCGCTTCGAAGAGGATCAACTTGTCGGTGGAACGGCTGAGCGCCACGCGCATTTCGTCGAAGAGGCGGCGCGCTTCGAACTTGGCCAGGTTGCTGTTTTCTGTCTCGTCGCACAGCGCCATGGCGCGCAGAAATTGGTCGTTTAGGCCGTAGATCAGGACGGTGGCGCGCTCCAGCCCTTTGATCTCGTGGGGCGAGAAGATCGCCTCGTCATGATGGTCGGTTCGGGTCTGGGCAAAGGGTGTGTCGAGGCGCTGGCTGAGATCGACGATGGCGCGCCCCGGCTTGTC
>JAAUPU010000482.1 GCA_012032975.1 Caldilineaceae bacterium
ATCGATCTGCCGGCCGGCCGCTATCAAGTACGCGTCGGTCTCTACACGCTAGAAGAGGGACGGCTGCCCTTCATCCAAAATGGTGATGCCGTGGGTGATTACGTCACCGTTGGCGAGTTTGAAATCCCATGAACACAGAAGTGGTGAATCGAAGCCGCAAGCAATGTTTTGCCGTCGCTCCCAGTGAGAAATTCGCGCCCATTCGTGTCATTCGTGGCGTTCTGGTCCCATGAAATCCTGGCGAACATTGCTCGGATTGGCGCTGCTGCTGGCCGGCGCATTCTGGCTGCGCTGGCGCTACATCCAGGAGATCAGCCTCTACGTCGATGAGTTCACCACCATTTGGGCGGCCAACCGGGTGCAAGAACTGGGCGCACCGATCATGCCCAGCGCGTGCTTACACGCGTGGCTTGTTGGCATCGTATGTCGAGGCAGGCTTCCTCGCGCTGCTCGGCCAGAGCTACACCGTCGCGCGGCTGCCCAGCCTGATCTTCGGCTTGGCGACCATCGTGGTCATCTGGTTTGTGGGGCGGCGCGAGTGGGTGCAGCCGGTCGGTTGGCTGGCGGCCCTGGGGTTGGCACTGTTGCCCGAGGCGATCATCTGGAGCGGGCGCGCGCGCTTTTATGCGCAGCTACAATTCCTGGTGCTGATCATGGTTTGGGCGGCCTATGCAGCAGCGACCGACTCGGCGACAAGCACGCGCCAGGTAGCGCGGCGCCAATGGACCTTTGTACTCTTCTTCGTCCTCGCGCTCTTTTTCGCAAGAAGAGACCTTGCTGCTCTATCCCTCCATCCTGCTCGGCTTTCTGCTGTGGCGAGGCTGGCGCTATCTGCTGCGCACGCCGGTCTGGAGCGCGCAGATCTTCTGCCTGATCGCCATCGCCGCCCGTTATCTTGTGGAGACCTGGGGCCAGCCCGGCTACTTCGAGACCATCCAGGAGCAGCGGCCTTACGTGGGGCTGGTGTTCGACTTGTCCGGTGCGTGGGCGACCTACTCGCCGCTGCTGATCGAACCGACGCGGCTGCCCTGGAGCCTGGCCGCGATGCTGGCCATCGCGGTTGCGCTGATCGCGCTGGCCAAGGCTGGCTGGCGTTTGCCCGATCTTTCTAGTTTCGGCCAGGCGACGCTCTTTTTTTCGCTGCAATATATCGCGGTCTTCTTGCTGATTCTGACACTGGTGGGCACAAGCTGGCGGGAGTCGCGCTATTTCTTTTTCGTGCAACCTTTTTGGCTCTTGCTCGGCGGGGCAGGGGTCACCTGGCTGGTCAAGCGGATTGCCAGCCAGCGCGGACGTACCTTGGCCGTGATGGGCGTGGCCGCGGCGCTCCTCATCCTGTGGTGGACGCCCGCCCAGCAGGTGCTCTCGAAACAGGAGGAAGGCTATGACCTGGCGCTGGATTATCTGCGCGATGCCCATCAAGAGGGCGATGTGATCCTGTCGCCACAGCCGCCGGCCTGTGCGCTGGCGTTGGGGCCGTGCGACTATTACGCGGTGCAGCGCGGCTACGAAGAGTATGTCATCCCTCGCGATGGCGTGCTGGTTGACCGCTGGTCCGGGGCTGAATTGCTCAACACGACGGCGCAGTTGGATGAGGTGATCCGCGCCGGCCCGCGCGTCTGGTTTCTCACCGACAGCTTCCGCCTGGCCACACGCTACGACGCCGATTTTGTGCGCATGGTGGTCGAGCAGTTTGACCTGGCCTTTGCCGAACGGGGCATCCTGGTGCTGAAGGCGGAGGAGTGGCGCGACCAGCCAGAGCCGGACAGACGAGCGTCCGTCGAACCGCCACTGTCGCTGTCGCCGTTGCTGCTGACCGGCTGGCAACGTTCCCAGGCGACGCCCGGCGAAGAATTGCACGCGACGCTCTTCTGGCAGGGTGAATCGCCGGTCTCGGCCCAGTACAACACATCGCTGCAACTGGTCTCGGCTGACGGCAGTCGGGTCACCCAGGACGATGGCCCACCGGCCCGCGGCCTGATCCCGACGACGCTCTTTTTCGACGCACGGCGCCGGACATCAAGACGCTCTCTCTGCCTGCGGACCTTGCCCCGGGTCGCTATCGGCTGGAGTGAGCGTCTACGTATGCGGCCACGACGACGCCGGTAGCCGAACCACTCGCTATCGACTGGCTTTGGGTTGGACCACCGCCAGCCTCGCCGAAAATTGTGCTGGACGCTGGCTGGGAGAACGGTCTACAATTGCTGGGCTGGGATGGGGTAGCCGACTCCGCGCGCCCGGCGAAAGCATTGTCATGCGGCTCGTCTGGCAGGCGAATCGTGCCATCGACGACGATCTGACGGCTTTCGTCCATCTGGTTGGCGAAGATGGCCTGCCCATCGCCCAGAGCGACCGAGCGCCGCAAGATGGTTTTTACCCGACCCGCGCGTGGCAACCGGACGAGGCAGTCGAGGATTTCTACACGCTCGAGATACCCGCTGACCAATCCCCTGCTGAGTACCGGTTGGTCGTCGGCTGGTATGATCCAGAGACGGGTGCTCGGTTGCCGATCCAAGAGGGCGCGGAAACGTTTGAACTGGCGCGGCTAATGGTCGTCCAATAGTGACGATCAAAAAATCCGTGCCATTTATGGACATCTTCCCTGGTCAATTCCCCGGAAAGTCGAAGCTGTTGTCATGACGAGCCAAGCCAAACATCCACCCACGTCAATGGCGCCGAAGAAATCAATAGCCTATTTCACACCCGGCCAAACCGAGGGCTTCGGCTGGTTGGGCTGGGCCTTTGCTTTCGGTGCGTCGCTGGCCTTTAGCTTTGCGCCCACCGCAGCGCGCGGCGCAATCGTCGCGGGGATGGAGCCGACCACGCTGCTCATGGCGCGCGTGGTATTGGGAAGTGTGTTGCTCTTCGTCACCAATCTGATCATCCGGCGCGAACATCTGGTTCTGGATCGCTACGGTCTGCGCATGAGCATGTGGATCGGCGGCATCAGCGGCGTCGCCATGCTCTGCTTCTTCCAGGCGCTCTCGTTTCTGGATGCGTCGATCATCTCCATGATCCTGGCGACCATGCCGGTCGCGGTGCTTCTGATGTTGGCCTTGCGCGGGACGCCGCTGACCGGGCGCACATCATGCGCGTGGCGCTGGCGCTCGGCGGCATCTACCTGCTGATTGGACCAGGCGGCGGCGTGAGCCTGATTGGCGTCGGGCTGGCGGTGATCGCGGTATTGCTCTTCGCTCTCCAGATGAGCATGACCCAATGGTGCCTCAGCGCCTACGAGAGCCGAACGGTGGCACTCTACATCACCCTTTTCATGAGCGTGGTTGTGGTGGCTGCATGGATCGTGCAGGGCGCGGAGTGGCACGACCCAGGGCCGCAAGGTTGGCTGTCGATCCTCGTGCTGGCCGTGGTCTGCACCTGGATCGCGCGCATCTTGCTCTATTCGGCCATCCGTCGCATTGGCAGCGGCCAGATGTCGCTGCTCATGCCGGTGGAGACGCTGCTCAGCATTACCTGGGCCTTTCTTCTTCTGGGCGAGCGGTTGACGCCGCTGCAATTGGTGGGCGGCGCGCTGGTTTTGTCGAGCGCGCTGCTTGCCGTTCGACGGCTCAAGCGGGCGCGCGAACGGCCGCGTTGGCGAAACTTTTTGCGGGTGTAATCATAATGGGTCCAATGCGAGCTTTTCTATTGCCCAACGAATCGGCCGCCAAAGGTCGAAGCGTCGCATGTCGAAGATCTACGCGCTGTCGATTCCGCGCCGGATTTGACGTTGAAGCGCGGGAACGTCCGTGCTATACTCCCGTCATGGAAAAGCCGGTGCTCAACCCCCATGATCGCCTCTTCCGTTTCGCCTTCTCCGATCTGGAGGTGGCGCGGGATTTCGTGGCCCACTACCTGCCCACCGAGATCAGCCAGGACATCACGCAGGATTGCGGAGACTTCGTCATCAAGCGGGCTGACGGCTACTTCGCCTACCAGTTGGCAGTTGTTATCGATGACGCAGAGCAAAACATTACAGACATCGTTCGCGGAGCCGACCTCCTGGACTCTACT
>JAAUPU010000483.1 GCA_012032975.1 Caldilineaceae bacterium
AGGGGGTGTCGATGGCGCAGGAACTGTTGCTGGAATTGAAGGAGTTGGCCCATGTGCAGGGCGTCTATCTGATGCCCAGCTTTGGTCGCTATGAGCTGGCCTGCCAAGTGCTGGAAGCATTGACGCCGGAGGAGCGACTCGGCGAACGCGTCACAGCCAGCGTGCGCTGATCCGTGGCGGATTCAGCCGGGCGGACACACCGGGCCATTCGCGACGACGAAGGCAATCGACGAGTGGCGGTCGTGGCTCAAGCTTACCGACCACTCGATCAGAGAGAGTGCGCTGGCCCGTGCGCCCGCCGCGTTGTGTAGGGTCAAGGTGGGCGCGCCGCTTCCCTTTTCGCGCTGGATTTCGATATCTTTCCAGTTGATGCCAAAGCGCCAGATGCCGGTGCCAAGCGCTTGGCCGCTGCTTCCTTGGCGCAGAAGCGCGCCGCCAATGACTCGACGCGACCATTACATTGGTCCAGTTCGGTCGGCGTGTAAACCCGAGCAAGGAAATGATCCCCATAGCGATTGATGGCTGCGGCAACCCGGCTGATTTCGATAATATCGACGCCTGTGCGTAACATGAACGCTCGTTGACTTGGGTATGAAACGGTTTTGTTCGACAATTCTGCAGGGCTGGCTCTATCGCGAGAGCCAGCCTTTTCAGTTTTGGGGAGGTCCAGCCACCACCAGTGTGTAGGCGTTGGGATCCAAATAGCGTTGGGCAACTCGCTGTACGTCTGCCGGCGTTACGCTGAAGATCGCGTCATTATAGCGATGCAGATAGTCGAGGCCAAGAGCGTGCCACTCGATGCTCAGCAACGTCGAGGCGATGCCGCCGTTGGTTTCCAGGGTCAACGGCACGACGCCCGTCATATAGGCCTGGGTGTCCGCCAATTCTGCATCGTGGACCGGTTCGCTGCCCAGCCGTTCGATCTCGGCGACCATGCTGTCGATGGCCTGCGCTACATTCTCTGGGCTTACCCCCGCGCTGGCGGACCAAACCCCTGCTGCTCGCTCCGTCTCCAGGCTGCTGTAGGCATAATAGGCGAGACCTTGCTCCTCGCGGATTCGCTCCCCCAACCGCCCCATCATGCCGAATTGACCCAGGATTGTGTTGGCAATGCGCACCGCATCAAAATCTGGGTCCAGGCGATTTACAGCCAAACAGCCAAGCACGATGTCGGTCTGATGCTTGCCCGGCAGCGCGCAGTCGATCCGCTGGATCGCAGTCTGTCGCTGGGCAGTCGGAACCTCCTGTTGAGGCGAGTCGCCTTGCCAGTCGCCAAAGTCCCGGGCAAGCTGGTCGAGTATTCTGTTGGCCTCCACATCGCCGCTGACCACGATGATCGCCCCCTGAGGCGTGTAGCGCTGATGGTGAAATGCGACCAGATCCTCGCGCTGGATACTGGCCACATTGTGTGCATAGCCGCTGGTGGGCCTGCCATAGGGGTGGTCTGGATAGATTGTTTCATGGAAGCGCAGATTGGCGACGTCCTGGGTGTCTTCGTCGCGTTCCTGTAACTGGACGATCTTCTGGTTGCGCACGAGTTCGATATGCTCTTCTGGAAAAGTCGGCGCGGCCAGCACATCAGCCAACACTTGGATCATGGTGGAGAAGTCTTCGCTGAGGCAGTGCGCGCCAAAATTCGAGAGATGCGTGCCGCTGTGTATGGTCAAACTGGCGCCGACCGATTCGACCGTTTGATTGAAGCTGTCGAAATCATACGTTGCGGACCCGCGGGTGAGCATGGAAGAGACGAAGCTGCTAAGGCCGCTTTTGTCGGCCGGATCGTGCAGCGATCCGGTGGGGATGCAGCCGGCCAGCACCGCCACCGGTGCGGAGTGGTTCTCTCGGATCAATACGGTGATGCCATTCTCCAGGACGGTGCGGATGATGTCATCAGGCCCTGGGTAGGGGTGTGCGTTCGAGTACATAGTCGTTTCGATTCTGGTTGTGAGCAGGGATCTATGCAGTCCTCTTCGAAGCGCCCTCTACGAGGTTGCGTCATGCATATACCAGCCAATGGTCTGCTTGTCGGGTGCGAAGTATTTGTGGGCGACACGTTGAACATCCTCGCCCGACACGGTCGTCAGCTTCTCCAGCCAGCTATCGAGCCAGTCAAGATTGGCGACAATTTCACTGAAGCCCAGCCAATAGGCCTGGTTCGTCACACTTTCGCTGCTATAGGCGAATTGCGCCTTCGTCTGCTTGATTGCCTTTTCCAGTTCGGCTGGCGTGATGCCGTCGGCCTGCATCTTTTCGATCTGCTGCCAGAGCGCGTCTTCGATCTGGGTATGATCGACGCCGGGCGCCAGCGTGACATAGAAGCTAAAGAGGTCGGGGTCAATGCTGGGGCGAAAGCTGGAGCCGGCGCCCACGGCAAGCCCCGTCTCCACCAATGCTTTGTAGAGCCGGTTGCTGCGGTTGTTGGAGCCGCCGCCAAAGAGTCCCATCCCCTTGGCGCCGCCCAGCACGGCGTCCATCACGATCAAGGGGAAGAAGTCCTCGTGGGTGGCTGCCGGCGCGTGAAAGGAGTGTATATAGTAGGCGGTGCTATCTTCGCCGCGCAGGAGAATTCGCCGCTCGGCTGCTGCTCCGGTTCGCGCAGCCGAAGCTCTGAAAGCTGTGGCCCGCGCGGGTGTGCGCCAAAATGGCCCGTGATCTGGGCCAGCATGGCCTGAGCATCAAAATCGCCAACCGCGACTACGACGGCATTGTTGGGCGTGTAATAGGTATCATAGTGCTGGCGCAGGTCGTCCCGGCTGATGGTCAGCAGATCCTCTTTCCAGCCGATGATGGGATGATGATAGCTGTGTACCCGAAACGCTGAAGCCTGCACCTCTTCGTTGAGCAGCCAGAAGTAGCTGTTTTCGCTGCCCTCCCGTTCGCTGAGGATAATCGTGCGTTCCAACTCGGTCTCCTCAGCATCGAACGCGGTGTTGACCATGCGGTCGCTCTCAAATTGGAGCGCCAGTTCGATGCGGTCCGAGGGAAAGGTCTCGAAATAGGTAGTCCAGTCCTGGGAGGTCATGCCGTTGGAGACGCCACCGGCGCGCGCCACAGCTTTGTCGAATTCGCCAGCCGGGAAGCGTTCGGTACCCTTGAAAAGCATGTGCTCAACCCAATGGCTGATGCCGGTGCGCCCTGCCACTTCGTTCCGGCTGCCGACCCGGTAATAGATCCAGAAGCTTGCCACCGGCGCGATGTGGGTCTCTTTGAGGAGGACGTGTAGCCCATTGTCTAGCGTGTGGGTGACGACATCGTCATTCGGGTGACTATTTGTCTGGTTAGACGCCATTTTCGGTCTCTGCTCCTCTGCCTACGCCGCGATAGATGAAGCCCAATCGGGCCATCTGTTCCGGTTCATAGATATTGCGTCCATCCACGATAATCGGTTTGGCCATCGAAGTCTTGATTCGGCCTAAATCCAGTTGCTTGAATTCGTTCCATTCGGTGCAGATCACCAGCGCATCCATGTTTTCGGCCAGTTCGTAAGGATCTTCAGCCAGATGCAGGTGCGGGTTTTCGCGGCCCGCGCCGGTCATGGCCACCGGATCGTAGCCGCTGACGAGTGCGCCTTCGGACTGCAACATGCGCGCGATCTCCAGCGCGGGTGATTCGCGAATGTCATCCGTGTTGGGCTTGAAGGCAAGGCCCATGATGCCTATGCGACGCTGATCCAGCCGACCATTCATCAACTCGCGCAGCGTAAAGACCGCCCAGCGGCGTGCGTCTCGGTTGATGTCCATGACCGCCCGGAGCAGGGACGGATGCGAGCCATGCACCAGCGCCATATGCTCCAGCGCCTTGACGTCTTTGGGAAAACAACTGCCCCCATACCCAAGGCCAGCATTCAAGAAATGTGGGCCGATTCTCTTGTCATAGCCCATGCCCACGGCCACCTCCTGCACATCTGCGCCCAGCTTTTCGCAGATCGCCGCAATCTCGTTGATGAAGCTGATCTTGGTGGCCAGAAATGCGTTGCTGGCATATTTGATCATCTCGGCTGTGCGCAG